>JAKBCQ010000102.1 GCA_021807585.1 Planctomycetota bacterium
TACCATCCAGCGGACCGATCGCGTTCGAAACTTGATCGAGCGATTCCAACGCCTCGGCGATCAGGAACGAAACGACCCCCCACTCGACCGGGGTCGTTTGACGATCGGACTCGCCCGCCTCGCGTGCGAATCCAAGCAATCGATCAATAATCGCGTGAACAACTTTTGATTCTACGCCGAAACCCAATTTCGTGTGCAGCCGCGGCCACGAAAAGTGCGCGATCGCGCCGGGAACCTTCAATCCCGAGGCGCGACGAAGGATTTGGGGGGCGCGCAATTCGACGATCGCTCCCGTCGCCGCGAGTCGACGGACGATTTTCTCGCGCGATCCGCTCCGTGCGAACGCGCGAGCCAGCCGCTCTTCCAGCCGCGCACGCGTGGGATCGACTCGGGGAAGATCGCCGAGGGGTTCGACCGCTCGCGATCTCGAATCGTCCGATCCAATCACGACTTCTTGCATATCGGTGGATGATGAATCGAAGCTCACTCGGACGCTCCTCGAGATCGGTTCTCACTGAGGGATCGCTCGGATTCGAGCCGACGCATCGACATCACTAGCACACGGTGTTCGAGTGCGATCAAATCGCCCCGCGAAACTCCGGGTAAATCAAGCTTCATCAACCCTCGAATCGGTTTGGCGGTATCGTACGGCAGACGCTGCAGAGCCCAGCGAACGCGGTACGGCTCGGCGATCGCGAGCAGCCGAGCGATCGTCGTCAATCCGAGATGAACAATCGCGCGGCGCCCCGCGGCGGTTTTCGACGCCCCCGCGTCGCGCTTCACGAGTTCGCCGAGCTCGGCGGTTTGACCGCTCCCTTTTTCGATCCATTGAGATCGAAAATCAAGCATGCGTTCACGACGCCGCGCGGCTCGCCGAGTTTCACCGGGTTTCGCCGCGGGCGGTTTACCTAAATAAGCGATCTTCGAAAGCCCCGCGAGCGTTAAAACGCGGACAAAATCGGTCGGCCGCAACCCCGCGATCGCGGCGATCACGGGAGGATCGGCTTCGCTCACCTCGGGACCGGCAAGTAATCGCTCGGTCCAAAGCGTGCAAACGCACGCGAGAACGAGCGGGTCGGCTTTCCGATCGGCCGCGATCGATGCGGGATCAAGCCCGAGCCGCTCGACGATGATCGATCGAATCGACTCGGGAGCGGCGGCGGCGACCGTTCGTTGAACCGCCGCGGATTCACCCTTAAGCGCCCGGATCCACCACGACGGATGGACCGAACGCAGATCGAGACGAGCCTCCCCCGCGTGCTCCGCGGCGAGCTTCGATTTGACGGCGGCGACCGCGTCGTCGCCGCGCAATCCCGACGCATCGCTCGCGCGGTCGATGAACTCCCAACCCGGCTCGAGTCGGTCGCGCCAGGCGGGCTGAAATCGGTTCCAGTACCGTTCGTCAACCGATCCGCGCCACGCTTTGAGCGACCAAAGCAACGCGCGGTCGGCGGTCCGACCCGGCAATCCGGTCGTCGCCATCGTCGTCTCCTCGTAATCCATCCGGGGACGACACTATAATGCGTACCGCAAGCCGTTTCCACAAGGAACGAGCCTGAAATCGAAGTATTTCTACATTGGTATGTGTTATGCTTGTTGGTTTGAACGCGCGTTTATTAACCGATCCGTCGCTGCGCGGCTGGAATCGCTACACGATCAACCTCGCCGCGGCGCTCGCCGATCTGGGAGTCAAACTGATCCTTTACACCGATCGCCCCGTGCACGAATCGCACCTGGCGCGGTTGCGACCCGGCTTTTTTGAGGAACGCGTCGCGGGGGAGATCCCATATTTCGTTTGGGAGCAGCGGTGGGCGCCGCGACAATGCGGGCTCGATCAGATCGACGTATTTCATTGCCCGTTTCATTTCGGCCTGCCGTGGTCGAACGCGTGTCCCCAGGTTCTCACGCTCCACGACGCGATCGACGTCGCTTTTAAGCCTCGAACCCTGTCTCGGGGGGAATTCTGGTCGCGGGGGGCGATTCAAACCCGTCTGCACTTCTGGATCGCTCGGAATCGCGCCGATCGCGTGGCGACGGTCAGCGAGCACGCCAAGCTCGATTTATGCCGCTATCTCGGCGTGTCCAGCGAACGGATCGTCGTCACTCCAGAGGCCGCCGATCCCCTCTTTCATCGCCCGGTCGAAGCGTTGGATCGCGAGCGAGCGCGGACGACGCACACTCTCGATCGGCCTTATTTTTTTTATGTCGGCGGGTGGGAGGAGCGGAAGAATCTGCCTTTTTTGCTTCAAGCCTTCGCCGCCGCCGAATTACCCGGCGTCGAACTCGTTTTCGGTGGTGGAAAAGCGACCGAGCGCGAGGCGCTCGTCGCGCAGGCTCGCGAGCTAGGAATCGACGATCGCTTGCGGCTCTTGGGATGGATCGACGAGCGCGATCTCCCCGCAATTTACGCCGGGGCGCTCGCGTTCGTGTATCCGAGCGTGTACGAAGGCTTCGGTCTTCAGTTGTGCGAGGCGATGGCGGTCGGCGTCGCGACGATCGCTTCTCGCGCCACGTCGTTGCCTGAAGTTTTAGGTTCGGGGGGAGCGACGTTCGGACTCGAAGATCCCGCGGAACTTGGCGGCCTCCTCAAGAAAATCGCTCATGACGAGTCGTTCCGATCCGATTTGGCATGCCGCGCCAAAACGCGATCCGCCGATTTCACCTGGAAAAAAACCGCCGAGAAGACGCTGGAAATCTACGAGGAACTCGTGCGAACCCGCGGAAAGCGACGTCGCTGACGAACGGCCTTCGCATCAATATTCGTCGTTGATCATCGAAAGGAAGGACAAAGAGAATGGCGCCGACAGGTCGGGGAGAAGGGGAGTCGACGCGCCTCGATTCTCGCTTGATTCCCCCGCGAGTTCTGGTCGATCGAGGCGTTCTCTCGTAAACTAGACGGCGACGATCGAGCGTGATCCCCGGGGATCGCGATTTCGGCCGCGATCCTCATGCTTATTAGTATCTAGGCACTTATTGATTCTATCCGATCATGTGTCGGCGCCGGCGCGTCGTTTTTAAAGAGGTTCTGAAAGATGACGATTCGATTCATGCGGTTGATCGTGTTTTCGTCGATCGTTTGGGTCGTCGCGGGATCCGCATCGGCCCGGGCTCAGACTCGGGTGTCGGCGCCCGGGGTCGACGACGTGCGTCTCAACCAGATCCAGGTGGTGGGTACGCACAATTCGTATCACGTGGCGCCGACCGCGGAGGTGATGGAACAGATCGCCGATTTCCACAAGAGTTTGGCGCGGGCGGTCGATTATACGCATCGACCGTTCGCCGAGCAATTCTCGAAACTCGGGATCCGCCAGATCGAGCTCGACGTTTGGGCCGATCCCGTCGGAGGTTTGTTCGCGGCTCCGTTCGCCCGGCAAATCCTCAAAGCGAAAGGGAAAAAACTCGATCCCGACCCCGACGAAGGAGGCGTGCTCACCAAACCGGGGCTCAAGGTCCTTCATTTTTTTGATTTTGATTACCGATCGACCGCGCCCACGTTCAAGAACGCTCTTGAACAAGTGAAAGCGTGGTCGAAAGAGAATCCTAGCCACACGCCGATTCTGATTCTCGTCGAACTGAAGGACGAGCCTCAACAGCCGATTCCGCGATATCCGGTCAAATTCGACAGAACGACGATCGAATCGGTGGATAAGGAAATTTTAGAGGTTTTTGATCGTTCAAGTTTGATCGCTCCCGACGACGTCCGCGGGAAAGCGTCGACGCTCCGCGAGGCGATCTTAAACAACGGTTGGCCGGCTCTCGATCAATGCCGCGGCAAGGTGATGTTCGCGCTCGACAACGAGGGGGCGATCGGCGATCTTTATCGCGCCGATCGGCCGTCGCTCGAGGGCCGCTTGATGTTCGCGTCGGTCGATCCCGAGGCGCCCGCCGCGGCCTGGTTTAAAATCAACGATCCTATACGTGATTATGAACGCATTCGTTCACTCGTCGCCCGCGGCTTCATGGTGCGCACCAGAGCCGACGCCGACACCGTTGAGGCGCGTAAGAACGACGTCGAACGGCGCGACCGGGCGCTTTCAAGCGGGGCGCAATTCGTCAGCACCGATTTCCCCGAACCGCGGCCCGAATTCTCGTCCTACAAGGTCGCGCTCCACGGCGGCGCCGTCGCCCGGCCCAACCCCGTCGCCAAACCCAAAACCCGCGCCGAAATCGTCGATCTCGAAGGAAAACTTAAGTAAATATCTCGGTAATCATGATTCGTTTAGGCTTATTGATTATTCATGATCATCGCAATCCCGATTCCACACAGGCTTAATTATGAAAATTGAACGCATCGCCACGTATCGTGTCGATACCCCGCTCGTCGAGGGACGATACCACTGGTCGGGGGGGAAATCGGTCGAGGTGTTCGACGCGACGATCGTCGAGGTCGTGACCGATCACGGTATCGCGGGCTACGGCGAGGTTTGCCCGCTCGGTCCGTGTTATTTACCCGCGTACGCCGCGGGGGTTCGCGGCGGCGTCGCCGAACTCGGTCCTCTTCTCCTGGGCGAGGATCCGACTCAAATCGATCGCCTCAATCGCGTGATGGACGCGGCGATGAAGGGGCATCCGTATGTGAAATCGGGGATCGACATCGCCTGCTGGGACATTCTGGGACAAGTCGCCAAGCTCCCCCTTTGCCATTTGTTGGGAGGTCGGTACGGCGAAGATTTCGTGCTTTATCGCGCGATCTCGCAGGATACACCAGAGCGGATGGCCGAGATGGTGGCCAAATACCGCGGCGAAGGTTATCGCCGATTCCAGCTTAAGGCGGGAGGAGAAGCCTCGGTCGATATCGAACGGATTCGAGCCGCGGCGCGCGTCCTTTCGCCGGGGGACAAACTCGTCGCCGACGCCAACACCGGCTGGCTCACGCACGACGCGCTCCGCGTCGTTCGCGGAGTCGCCGATCTCGACGTCTACATCGAACAGCCGTGCGCAACCTACGAAGAATGCCTGGCGATCCGCCGCGCCACAAATCATCCGTTCATCCTCGATGAATCGATCGATGGTATTGATAAGTTGATTCGAGGACGCGTCGACCTGGCGATGGACGTCGTCAACCTCAAGATCAGCAAGCTGGGAGGACTGACGAAAACACGGCGGGTGCGTGATTTATGCGTCGAACTCGGGATCGCGATGACGATCGAAGACAGTTGGGGTGGCGATATCGCGACCGCGGCGATCGCGCATCTGGCGCACTCGACTCCGACCGAACTCCTCTTCAGCTCGACCGATTTCAACAGTTACGTCACGGTGAGCACCGCGAAGGGAGCGCCGCGACGAACCGGCGGCCGTCTCGCCGCGTCCACGCTCCCGGGGCTGGGGATCGAGCCGATCCGCGAAGCGCTCGGCCGGCCGACGCAAGAGATCTTCTAAATATCTTTCGAACAAGAAAGTTGTTAAATGATATGGTTTATTAATTAAGCAATCGTTGTTGGTAGGAATTCGACACTCGGCCGCGGGAAAACGATCGATCGTCGCGGATGCGCTCGGACGATTGCTCCCCGGTGAAGCCGCGTCGGTTGCGAATCGGGTCGATCGCGTCGGGGGGATTTAAGATTGCGTGAGGGCGGGGCGATTGTCGCGACCGCCTTCGCCTCGTAAGATCATAGATCGGAACTCTCGTCGGCTCATCGCGTCGAAACGGCGATACACGATTTCGGGGGATTGGGGCGTGATCGGAAAAGTGCTCAACGGTCGATTTTTGTTGGAGAGGGAGCTGGGTCGCGGCGGCATGGGCGCCGTGTATCGCGGCGTCGACAAAATTCTCGAACGAACCGTCGCGATCAAAATACTTAAAGATCTAACAGGTGACGATGTCGTTAAGAAAATACGTTTAGAAGCGCAGATCAGCGCGCGATTGTTGCACGAAAACATCGTTCGTTTATACGATATCGGCGAGGCGCTCGGGACGTATTATCTCGTGATGGAGGAGGTCGACGGAACGAGCTTTCAGCGCAGGCGGAGGAAGCTTGCGCTCGGCGAGCGGTTTCGGATCATGGCGCAAACCGCCGACGCGCTCGATTACGCGCACCGGCAGGGGGTGATTCATCGTGATATCAAACCTGCGAACATCCTTTTAACCGCGACCGATCAGGCTAAATTGTCCGATTTCGGCCTGTCGATGATGGCGGGAGACCCGAAGGAGACGGGGATCGTCCGCGGCACGCCGCATTATATGAGCCCCGAGCAGGCGATGGGGAAGCCGCTCGATCACCGCACCGATTTGTACGCGCTCGGCGTCATCCTTTATGAATGCGCGACGGATACGTTGCCGTTCACGGGTCCGCCGCGCGAGGTGATGGGAATGCACGTGACGCTGACCCCCGATCGACCTCGGAAGCGCAATCCACGATTATCGGAATCGGTTGATGAATTAATCATGGATTTGTTGGCCAAAGATCCCGGAGGACGCCCGCCGACGGGAGAAGACACAGCGGCGGCGATCCGCGAACTGATCGAAACCGACGAGAGCCTGCGGCGAGCGATCGTCGTCGAAGTCGAGCCGGTCGAGAAGGGGGGAGGGGCGGTCGCGGTCGGAGTCGCCGCGGCGGTCGTCGATTCGTCGAACGGAGCGACGAGCGCCTTCGAGCCGGCCAAGGAGGGGGTCGCGACATCGGCGGGGGCCAAGCAAGCGATCGCCGTCGAAGCCGCGATGCGCGTTCCCCAACGTGCTTCGGACGAAGACGAACGGTCGGCGCGGGCGCTCGCGGGATTCCTGATCCGACTCGTCGAGGCCGAGCCGATCCCCCTCGACGCCGATGATCGTTATCGCTGCGGTCATTATCTTGCATATCTTTTGGGAGGATCGCGACGAAAAGGATTATTGGGTCGGCGGCCGCTCGACGAACGGAACGCCGATCGAGCCCGCTTGCTGCTCGCGATGGCTTCGATCGTCGTTCAACGCGGGTCCGATAATGCGATCACCCTCGCGGCTTCGCTCCTCGATCGTCGCCCCGATGTCAGGCCCCTTTTAAGCCCGATCGTCGTCGCCAAATACCTTGGAGGACGCGACGGCCCGCAAAAACGCCGCGCCTTCCGCGCCTGGCGGGCCAAACTTCATCAAGCAAGTGATTATGCAAAAGAACATATGTGCGATCCAAACGGAGCGCTCAATCCCGGCCTGATGCCGCAAGCGATCACCGACCTGGAACGCGTGGCGCCGCCGCGAACCGAAATCGACGACGCTCTCGTCGGCCGTTGGAATCATGTATCGAACGTGTGGCGGAACAACGCGTCGTTTCGCGATGCGGTGTTGCGTTACGCGACACGATCGGCGCACCGCGATCCCGCGAGCGTCGAACTCTGGCCCGAGGTCGTTTATCCGCTGATTGAACGCGCGCGGTGGCAACGGCAAACAAGGTCGAAGTTCGAGGAGCTTTGGGACAACGTCTGCGGCAAGATCCTTCACGTAAACGACGCGGGCATCAATCTCGATCAGGCGATCGACGCCGCGGTGTCGCCCGTCGTCCTCGACCAACTCGATCAATCTGTCGTCGCG
>JAKBCQ010000103.1 GCA_021807585.1 Planctomycetota bacterium
CGGGCTTGTCTCGAACCGTGGATATCCTGATTCGCGAATCACCGCGGAGCCCCTCCCGATTTGAGGTCGGCGGGCTTGTCTCCTTGACGCGGGTCGCCTGATCGACTCGAACCGGAACGATCTTCGAGCATCATCACGAGAGCCTGTTCGAGCTCTCCCGGATGAAAGCCGAACGGGCCTCGGCCGCATTTGAACGCGACCTTGCCGTCGCCGTCGAGCAAATAAAGCCGATCGGGCATGCCGCTGTAAGCGTTCCCCACGCGATCGTTGATCTCGTCGACGACCATTTTGATCGAAGTCTCGAGCCTCCCGCTGCAGGCGTGAGCCGCGGCTTCGCGTTCGGTTTGCTTCGTCGGTTGTTTCAGCGCGATCCCCGCGCGGTCGTTTGAACTCATTCGCCAGCCGTCGATCGGGTGCGCCTCGCGTACATAAACAGCCAAGAATTGGACCTGATCGCCGTAACGTCGGTACATATCTTCGATGATCCCAAACTGGGATCGGAACGGCCCTCACGTGAAGCTGCCGAAGACGAGCACGATCGGCTTGTCGCGGCGAAATTGAGACATCGTGATTTGTTCTTTGCCGTCGTGCGTCGTGAGGGTGAAATCGGGCGCTTGATCGTTCAATTTCGGCCCCTCGAACCAAGAACCGATCTCTCCCGCGGCAAGACCTTTCAGCAGCATGGCGCGGGTAGGGCCTTCGGGCGCGGAGGGTTTTTTGGGATCGGCCGCCGCGGCGGGCGCCGGGCGAGACGTGAACGCCTCACGCAAATCGTCGGGCGTCAAAAACGACTTCCCCTTCGCCGCACGCTGGAAAAACCGCGCCCACTCGATCGAAGAAACCTGACCGTTGCTGTTGGAATCAATCATGCGAAATCGCATGTTTTCCATGTAAAATCGTTCAAGATAGGGGGACGAATCGGACCAATCGAAGTCGTCGGCCTTGATCAGTCCGTCGTGGTCACGATCGAGCCGGTCGAACGCCTTGTCCGAGCCTGGGAACTTGTCGCGCGGAATCGCCGCCGAGGGGTCGATTCCGCATCGTTTGGCGAGCCAATTCCAGTCGTAACGAGAGACGGTGGGATGAAACCAGCCCGTCCCCGGACCCATGTCCGATCCGTGCTCGATCATCGCGATGAACATCTCGCCGACCTCGAGCATTTGAAACCGGTTGAAAGCGAACCGCGCCGCTTCGATCTCGGGAGACGCCGGCGGGTTGATCGAATAGTCGGGCTTGCGTCGTGTCGGCTCGTCGGCCGCGACCGCGCCGCGGGGCACGAACGAGGCGCCGAACCCGCACAAAATCACCGAAAAGGTCAGGAGAACGCGATGCGATCGAAGTGGAATCATGAAAAACACCCCGTAAGCGAATGAATCTCGAACGAGCGATTCGCCGCGCCATGAAGACGATCCGCGAACAAAACGTATCTTATCATCCTCGGCGCTCATTCCCAGAGGGTGGAATTGCGCGCCGATTAAATCGTCGACCGTGAGCTCGGCGGTCGCCGCGATCCGATACCACATTGCGCATGGTATTTTAATAAATCTATAAATATTAAATTTATGAATTAACGACGTCGTAATGGATCGAGATTCTTGGAATTTTTATTTTCCATCCGAGGCGGGCGATCCTGTATGATGAGTTTTCGGCGGGCGAATCGCCCGGGGTCGAACGGGTCGGCGATCGCCTGAGTGTGATTTCTGCGGCGATCGTTCGTCGCGGTTTGAGATTTGTTTAGGTCGAGTTCGCCTCAGTCTTGGTCGAAGCCCGCCTTGAACGCGGTATGAACACTGCTTGATTTCCAGGAGATCGAACATGAATCGCTATCGCCGTCGAGAGTTCCTCGCCCAGGTGGGGCGTGGGATGCTGGTCGCGGGGGTCGGGTCGTCGGTCGCGCTCGAACTGGGGTTGGCCGAGCCCGTGATGGCGGGGGAGGGGGGAGCTGGGCTGACGTTCGGGCCGATTGAGCCGCTCGTCGATCTGATGGCACAAACGCCGATCGATCAGTTCCTGAAGATCGTCGTCAAGAAGTTGAACGAAGGAATCGAGCTCCGCGAGCTCGTTTCCGCCGCGGCCCTGGCCAACGCTCGGGCGTTCGGAGGCCAGGATTACGACGGCTACCACGCGATCATGGCGCTCGCTCCGGCGCTCCAGATGGCGCGCGAACTCCCCGAGCCGAGGCGGGCTCTCCCCGTCTTGAAGGTTTTGTATCGCAACACCGATCATATCCAAAAATCGGGAGGAGGATCGCGAGCAACCCTCCACGCGATCGAACTTGATTCGGCTTCGGCGGAATCGCGACCCGACGCCCTGGCGCTTCGCGCGGCGATCCGCGGCCAAAACATGGACGAGGCCGAACGCACGTTCGCCGCGATCGCGCGCGGTCCGCTCCAAGATGCGTTCAACGAACTCCAATATGCGGTTCAAGATCATGTGAACGTTCACCGCGTGGTTCTCGCGTGGCGATCGTGGGCGTTGCTTGATATCACGGGCAAAGAATATGCTCACACGCTTCTCAGGCAATCGGTGCGGTATTGCGTCGACGAGGAGAAAGGGATCAGGAGGAACGGAGGAGACGATCCGCTCCGCTCGATTCTTCCCAGGCTGCTCGACCGCAAGGGGGTGTTGAGCGGCGCAGCGGGAGTTCGAAATCCCGACGACGCGTGGATCGATCGAATGATTCATACAATTTACGCGTCGACGCGTGAGCAAGCCGCCGAGGCCGTGGCCGACGCATTGGCCGACGGTATCTCGCACGAGGCGATCGGCGAGGCGATCTCGCTCGCGGCGAACCAGCTCGTCTTGCACGATCCAGGTCGTTCCCGCGCCGATTCTCCCGCGAAACCGAAAGGGAGCGTGCACGGCGCGTCGGTCGGGGTGCACGCTTCAGACGCGTCGAACGCTTGGCGGAACATCTCCCGCGTGAGCGATCGCCGCAACTCCGTCGCGAGCCTGATCGTCGGCGCTTACCACACCGCGGGACAGGCCGAGGGGCAAAACCCGCAACCGTATCCCTTCGCCGAACACCGCGAATCGGTCGTGGGCCTCAATCCCGAATCGCTCTTGCGCGAGGCCGAGATCGCGATCAAGGCGAACGAGCAAACACGCGCCTGCGCGATTATTCATCGATACGGCGAGCTCGATCTTCCCGCTCGGCCCGCGTTCGACCTCATGCTCCGATACGCGATCAGCGAGGACGGAGCGCTCCACGCCGAGAAGTATTACCGAACCGTCGTCGAGGAGTTCGCGACCACCAGGCCCGCCTACAAATGGCGTCACCTCGCTGCGCTCGCGCGCGTCACCGCGAGCGAACACGGATTCCCCGCCCCCGGAATCGACGAGGCGACACGGCTTCTCAAAGTGTAAGAAAGTTTCGATCCGAACGATTCCAGATCGTTGAGAACGCCGCGGGAGGGAATAATCGCCCTCCCGCGCTATCAATAATTATATAAGCAGTTAAGTTTACAAATGAAATGTTATCTTGTTATAGCAAGAGCCGTGTAAGTATCCGATACGAATGCGAGAACGCGGGGTTTTGATCGATTCCTCTCGGCGACGAAAGGGGTGCGGAGCGTTCTCGGAGCGATCGCGCGGGCTCGAAAAAAAACGCCGATTCGCGTAAGATGACGATCGTGATCGGAGCGGATCGACGCGCAATTCACATGATGAGGACGGCCGCCATGTCGAACGCCGAGCGCAGGATCGTCATGATCACGGGGGCGACGCGCGGGCTCGGTCTGGCGATGGCCGACGAGTTCGCCGAGCGAGGGCACGTCGTCCTGGGGTGCGGACGATCGCGCGATCTGGTCGATAAGATCGGTAAAAAGTTCGGCGCCGATCACGATTGGGCGATCGTCGACGTCTCCCGCCGCGATCAGGTCGACGCATGGGCCTCGAGCCTCCTGGAAAAGTTTGGACCTCCCGATTTGATCCTCAACAACGCCGCGATCGTCAACGCCAATTCGCCCCTCTGGAAAGTTCCCCCCGACGAGTTCGATGCTATTATTGATATCAATATCAAAGGCGTTTATTATGTGATCCGCGCGTTCGCTCCGGCGATGATCGAGCGAGGATCGGGGGTTATCGTCAATTTTAGTTCGGGCTGGGGGCGTTCGACTTCTCCCGACGTCGCCTCGTACTGCGCGACGAAGTGGGCGATCGAAGGGCTCTCGAAAGCATTGGCTCAAGATCTGCCGAAGGGCTTGGTTTCGGTCGCGTTCAATCCCGGAATCATCGATACCGATATGCTTCGCGAATGTTTCGGCGGCGACGCCGAGTTGTATCCAGAACCCGACGACTGGGCCAAGCTCGCGGTTCCGTTTTTGCTCCAAATCGGCGCCAAAGACACGGGCAAGTCGCTCAGCGTGCCTGGTTTGTAAGCCGATTTGGCGAGCGACGCCGCGTTTGTTCTCCACCGATGCCATATTATATAAAATTATCACGAGTTATTGATCTGGTGAGACTCTTTTTGGAAGCGTCGATCGATTCGGACTCGAATCGGCTCGATAGGCAAGGAGACGTCGGTCTCGAACCGTCTGGATCAAATCGCTACGATCGGGTATCAATCGAGCTGACCGATCCGGCCAAAATCTTCGCCGATGCGAAACGATCGGAACTTGATCGGGCTCGAATTCGCCCGCGTTGGATACCGGGTATCAAGCGGAATCGTCAAGGACGACGCGATGAAAATCACCCACCCCGCGCTCCAGAGCGCAGTCGGCGCCGCGGGCGCCTTCGCCGTACGCAAACTCGTCGGAACCACGCGGTTCCACTTCCGCTACGCCGACCCCGCCGCCGACCCCGCCGCGGCGCGAAGGCTCGGCGCCCGCTATATTTACGCATTCTTTCATGAAGTAATGCTTTTTCCCGCGTATTATTGGGCGTGGCCCGAAATGAACATTTTGATCAGCGATCATCGCGACGGCGAGCTGATCACGCGGGTTGTGAAAAAGCTCGGTTTCGGAGTCGTGCGCGGGTCGACGACGCGCGGCGGCGCGCGGGCTCTTCGCGAGATGACCCGCAGGGTCGATCAGGGGCATTTGTGTGTAACCCCCGACGGCCCCAAAGGACCGAGACGGAGCGTGCAACCCGGCTTGATTTATCTTTCCAGCAAGCTCGGCTTGCCGATCGTCGGCGCCGGAATGGCGTTCGAGCGTCCCTGGCGCGCCCAAAGCTGGGATCGATTCGCCGTCCCCAGGCCGTTTCAAACCGCGACCTGCGTCGTCCCCAGGCCGATCGTCGTTCCTCCCGACGCCGACCGCGACGCGATCGAACGGTATCGCCTCGAAGTTGAACAAAGCATGAATCACGCGATGATCGAAGCCGAATCGTGGGTCGAAACGTTCAAAGCTCGTCGATAAATTAATCGATCATCTTTATGATCTGAAAATCAATATCCGTCTCTTAAATGTTGTTTTGTTCAAATCTAGAAGATCGTAGCGGCCGGGGACGGCGCGACGCGGACGGTTTCTCCCGAAAGCACGCTCGCGATCTCGGCTCGGCAAAGCGCGAGAGCAAGTCGCGCCCGCGGCGCGGAGAGGGGAGGGGGGACGACGCGGTCGCGGACGCCGATCGTCGCGGCTTCGAGCTCCGCGGCGAACGCGTCGATCGGATCGCCCGAACCGAGCGGCGGATGGATCGCGGCGCCCTTTTCCGGCATAAGCGTTAGCGGAGTGGCGACATGCGCCGCGCCGTCGATCGTCGCGAACTCGAACGAAAGCGTTCCCCGCTCCATCCAAAGCTCAAATCCATGCATAAAAGGACGACCGGGCTGATTGAGCGCCCCCGAATCCGCCGAGACCGAAAGGTTCGGTTGATCGTACAAATATTGGGTTGAAAGATGTGAAACCGCGCCGTTTTGAACGACGCCTGTCGATCTGACGGCGATCGGAGAGCCGCAAACGAGGCCGATGAAGTGCGTGTCGTGGATGTGGAGGTCGATCGCGGGACCGCCGCTTCGGTTCGTATCGGCGATTCCCGTCGACCAGTCGGGTTTGGAGATCACTCGCGTGAAGCGAGCCGCCAGGAGCGGGCCGAAATCGCCCGATTCGACGACCGATCGCGCGTGGGCGAATTCGGGAAAAAACGGCAAAACGTGCGCGATCATGAGCATGCGGCCCGTTCTTCGCGCCGCGGCGATCATCCGGTCGGCGTCTTCGATCTCGAGCGCGATCGGTTTTTCGACGAGCACGTCTTTACCGGCCTCGAGCGCCTCGATCGCCATCTTCGCGTGTGCGTCGTTGGGGACGCAAAGGTCGATGAGGCCGACGGTTGGATCGGCGAGGATCGCCTGGAAGGTCGCGTGGCGATTGATTCCCTCAAGATTCATTTGTTCGCCGCGAGGTCCGAAATTCCCCTGAATGTCGGTCCAATCGCCGGCGAGCTTTTTGGGATCGCGCGTGCAGATCGCGACGACTCGGCCCGATCCGATCCGTTGGGCGGCGAGATAATGAATCATCCCCATGAAACCGACGCCGACGATTCCCACGCCCGTCATGCTTCTCGCCTCTCATCGCGCCTTGAAGGTTTTTCCCGGACCGAACGAACGGGTAAGATAAGCTCGCGAAGGTCGCTTCGCAACCGCTCGATCCAGGACGAGACGGATCAGCCCCGAGCGTCTCGAACCAAACGCCGAGCGGACGCTTTATTCACTAGACATTAAAATATCTTGATATCGGTACTTTTGAAATGCTTGGAACGGTTATAGACGACGAAGGCGATTTCGGCGCCGCCGAGATCGCCGAGGCCGATCGGCTGATCGATCGGGCGCTCGCCGAGGATCTGGGGGATGGTGGAGATGCGACGGGATCGGCTTTGATTCCGCGAGACGCTCGGGGTCAAGCCGCGATCGTCGCGCGGCGCCCCGGGATCGTCGCGGGGCTTCCCGTCGTCGAGCTGTTGGCCAAAAAGCTCGATCTCGAATCGAATCGCGTCGGCGGTTTCCGCGACGGCGATCGGGTCGAAGCGGGGAGGACGGTCGCGATCCTCGCGGGATCTATTCAAAACATGTTGATTGCTGAACGGACGGCGCTCAATTTTCTGCAACGTCTTTCGGGGATCGCCACATTGACCGATCGGTATGTCGCGGCGATCGTCGGGACGAAGGCGAGGATCCTTGACACGCGTAAAACGACACCGGCTCATCGCACGCTCGAAAAATACGCGGTGCGCCGGGGTGGCGGGTTGAATCATCGGTTCGGGCTTTTCGACGCGATATTGATCAAAGACAATCATCTCGCGTGGCTTGCAGACGAGCCGAACGCGATCGCGGTCGCGGTCGAGCGGGCGCGCGGATCGGCGCCGTCGGGGATGATCGTCGAGATCGAGGTCGATTCGCTCGATCAGTTCGACCAGGCGATTCATACGGATGCGGATATCATATTAATAGATAATTTTTCATTAGAGGAGACGGCCGAGGCCGTACGAAGGCGAAACCGGAGCGGTTCGCGCGCGTTGATCGAGGCTTCGGGAGGGATATCGCTCGATACCGTCGCGGCGATCGCG
>JAKBCQ010000104.1 GCA_021807585.1 Planctomycetota bacterium
CCCGCTCCGTACCGCGATCAATCCCAACAAAAGCCCCAACAATGTGGCGTTGAACGCCTGCTGAGATAAACTTAACAACACATGCAAAAACCCAAACAACAGCGCCGACAAAACGATTGCGGTCACGTTCCGATAGCGGTTCTGAAGCCCCGATAAAATAAAGCCCCGAAACGCAATCTCCTCGCAAATCCCCGGGACGATCGCGAACATCACCAAAAGCGTGAGCGGATTTTTGATGTTCGCCGTCAGCGAACCGAGACGGTTGCGAATCTCATCGGGGATCGGGAAAATCCACTCGACCCACGACGCGAGTTCGCTCCCCCACGGATGAATCGCGATCGCCGCGCCAAGCGCGATCCCGATATACTCGATTTTAGGCGCGTAAAACTTGAGCGTGCGGCGCGGGCTCGACGTAAGCAAAAGCGCCATCAAAAGCGGCGGAGCGAGCACGAAGCCCACCTGAGAGATCACCATCGACCGCGGCGAAGCGTCGGCGAGCCACGCAATCAAAAACCACGCCGAACTCAACATCAAAACAAAACATAACAGCGCCATGCCGGGACCGGGAGTCTCCTCTTTGTCGCGAAACAGATGAACGATCCACCCTTTGAGGTCGAACTTCTCGGCCTCGCGAAACAAAACATCCTCGCGCTGGAATTGATCGATCGCCCACCGCAACGCCAACACGCCGTAAACGCACGTCGGGATCAAAACGGGTAAAAAGTAACGCCGCGCGACGACGAAATCCCCCTGCATGATCGCCCGCAACAACAGCGAAACCCCCGTGATCGGCACCAGGCTGTAAAACGGATCGAGCGAAACCCCAGGAGCGAGCGTGAGGAAAATCAACGGCAACGAAACAAGATATAATGGGGTCATATAATATTGACCCTCTTTCATACTTTTGGCGAGCACCGCGAGCGCGATGCACACGGCGCTGAAAAACGCGGCGGGAGGAACGAGCAAAAGCACCATCCAAAACGACGACACGAGCGACGGAGGCGCGATCACGTCGGCCGCTCCCGGTCCGACCGATTTCGCCAGCGCCGACATCTGCCGCGCCAGTTGAAAGCCCGTTAAACCCATGCTTACAAGATTGAGAAACGCCGTCAGCACGCTCGCAAGCAACACCGTGAAGAACTTGCCCATCACGATCTCGCCCCGGCTCGCGGGACTGATCAAAAGCGTTTCCATCGTCCCCCGCTCTTTTTCTCCCGCGCAAATATCAATCGCCGGATAAAACGCCCCGGTTAAAGACATAATAATCAGCAGAAACGGGAACAACCGCGACCACACGTTCCGACCCGCCTGCTTCCCCGTCGCCACGTCCGTCGGCGGCGCCTGCACGGGCTCGGTGTAACTCTCGGGCTTGTTGTCGTGAACAAGCCGCGCCGCGACGATCTCGTCGTTCCATCGCCTCAATACTTCCCTTAAACGTAAATACGTGAGCTGACTTTGCTCATTAACGCTGTTATATATGATCGGTGTTTCAATCGGCTTGACCCGGTCGATCCGCTCGCCGATATCGGGCGGGATCACGAGAACCGCGTCGACCTTCCCCGACCGAAGCGCCTCACCCCGTTTCGCGGGATCGCCCCATGAGCTCGTCGCGGGCTCGCGGTCGACGATCAACCGCGATCCCTCCGCGTCCGACATAAACAAAGACCGACCGAACCGATCCCCCTTGGGATCGAGCAGGCTCGGAGTCGCAGGCAACCGCTCGGCGCCCAAAACGACCACCGTCCGCGGCTTTTGCTCAAACGCCGTTGATAACTGTAAAATCGTGAATCCGAGAATCGGATAAAGCAGAATCGGCAGCACGAAGATCATGAACAGCGTGCGCCGATCACGCACCTGATCGCGCACCTCGCGACGAAAGATCACCCAGATGATCGACCAACGCATCGCTTTCGCCTCGAATTCCGCTTATCCCACGGTGTTCGTCCGCTCGGTATCGATCGTCACCCCGACCGCCGAGATCGCTTGTCGATTCGTACGCCTTGATCGCCGCTCAATACACGCTCTCGGAGGGACTGGTGACACCCCCCCCGCGCTCGACCAACTTGAAAAAAAGATCCTCAAGATCCGAACTCTCATACCGATCGAGCAGCTCACCAACTCCCCCCGAAGCCTGAATCCGCCCTCGATGTAAAATCGCCACGCGTGAACATAACTTTTGAACCTCGTGCATCGCGTGCGTCGAAAAGATGATCGTCTTGCCCTGCGCTCGCAATTCCTCAATCTTTTGCAACACCACCCGCACCACCAAAATATCAAGCCCCGATGTCGGCTCGTCAAAAATGAGCACGGGGGGATCGTGGACGATCGTTCGAGCAATCGACACCTTCTGCTTCATCCCGGTCGACATCTTCGAACCCAGTACGTCGCGAAAGTCGTTCATCTTCAGCCAGTCGAAAATCGTCTCCATCCGCTCGCGAAGCTCATCCGATTCCATCCCGTAAAGCTTGCCGTAATATTCCACCAACTCCCACGCCGACATCCGGTCGTAAATCCCCGTCCCCGCCGACATATAGCCGATATGAGACCGAACCGCCGCGGGGTTGTACAACACATTGTAGCCCGCGACAAAAGCCGTCCCCGAGGTCGGTCGCAACACGGTGCTCAACATCCGGAGCGTCGTCGTCTTGCCCGCTCCGTTGGGACCGAGCAGGCCGAAGATCATCCCCGGAAGGCACTCGAAGCTCACGTCCTCGACCGCGGGGATCCAGCCCTTTCGATAATTGAAATACGACTTGCAAAGCCGTTCGGCGATGATCACGCGTGCGCTCGCTTCCGCCGGAACAATCGGTCCGAACGCCTCGTCGGACGGTCCGATCGAGCCTCATGCATTGAGAATAGCACCATTTACGTCGCGAAGCGACTCGACTTGCGCGAAACGCCGGCGAAATCCCCGATTCAAAGAGGATTCACAGTTCAGATCTCTTCGCTCGAAAAAGCTCCCTTCAATACGCCGCGGCGTGACGCCGCGCCGCGGGATCGCCCGCGGCTTCCATATATCTCATATTCCCCCGAAGTCCAATTCTTAACATCGTCGGCGCCGCAGCCATCGGCGGCTTGTGCAACGTCACCACATGCCCCTTAGCCTTGAGCGCCGATACGATTTCAGGATCAAAACTTTCATAAAGCTTCAAGCTCGCCAATTTGGGAGGCGTTTGAGAGAACGATCCCACCATATGATCGGTAAGAAATCGTCGCGATCGGACCGATTCGTCGACGTCCTTTCCCACAATCAAACTATTGATTAACAATTGAAATGTTACTTGATCTTGATTATCACCTCCCGCCACGCTGATCGCCGTCACCGAGCCCGATTCATCCGCGGCGATCGTCGGCGAAAGAGTGATCCTCGGCCGCTTTCCCGGCTCGATGCAATTGGGATGTCCCTCCCAGATGTTGAAACTTTGAAGTCTCGATCCCAGCCAAACTCCCGTTTTTCCCGCGACGACTCCCGACCAGCCGCTCGGAGTCGCAGCGACGACGTTTCCGTCTTTATCGGCGGTCAAACACGTCGTCGTATCGTTCGACGCCGCGTCTTTGCCCGATCGAAGCAGGATCTTCGCTCGCTGTTCATCAAGTAAAGCTTTGCCGTGGAGAGGATCTCCCGGCCGCTGGACGAGCGAAGCGTGATCGAGATCGATCAACTTCGCGCGACCGCGAGCGTATTCGCGAGTAAGCAATTGTTCAAGCGGAACTTCGGCGAAAAGCGGATCCGCGTAATACGCGTCGCGATCCGCAAGCGCGAGTTTGAGAGCCTCGACCGAAAAATGAACCAAATCCGCGGATTCAACCGGTCCTTTTGGAATGGTAAATGGACCGTCCGAACTAGTTATTGAAAATTTCATCGAAAAACATTCGACGATATTGAGCGCCTCGAGCAAAGCCGGCCCTTGCGACCACGCGCCGCATTTAAAGACTTGATATTCTCTAAAATTCGTTGAAATGGGACGTTCAATTCGCGTTATGTGCGTCGCCATGTCGCTATAGCGAATAAGTCCGCCGTTTTCCTTCGACCAAGCGTCGATCTCCCGCGCGATCGGACCTCGATAAAAATAATTCGAAACGCCTTTCAATCCCGATTCTCGATCGACGCCCGCCTCGGCCTCGGCGGCGATCAGCCTGAAAAGCGTCCTTTCGAGATCGGCCTGCCACGGTTCGGCGTGCTTTTCAAGCAGTCTCAAAGTCGGCGCGGCGACGAATCCGAAGGTTTTGCTTCCATGACGAATGAGCAGCGTAACGACCGCGTCGAGCGCGCCCGGAACCGCCGCGGCCTCGATCCCTTTGTTCGGAATCCCTCCCTTTTTGGCGAAATACGCGCGGGTCGCAAGCCGCGGCGCAACCCCTTGTCCGCAAATCACTTCAACATTTTTGGTCATGCCGTCGCGATAGAGGATTGGAACCTCGCCGCCGAAGCAGAAGAGTTTGGAATCGGTGACCGAAAGCGCGAGAATCGTCGCCGCGGCGGCGTCGGCCGCGTTTCCTCCTTTTTTCATGATATCGATTCCAGCGGCGGTCGCGGCCTTGCCTCCCGCGACGACCGCTCCGTTCGTCCCGCCCGCGGCATGTTCATCCGATTCGGCCTGGAGAGCGATCCTCTTCTCGAGCATGCGCGACGGGAAGACGCCGCCCGGCGGTTGAGGATCACCTTGAGCCCGGAGATCGGCGACGAAAAGCAGCAGAAGGGTCACGGCCGAGATGAGTCGCGGAATCATGAGCGAGTCCTCGTATGCTGATTTCTGTTCGTGTTGCTGTCGTTCGCGCCCGGCCCAATCTTCGGCTTCAATCGATCCCTCAGTTTAAAAGACGATCAAGCCCTGAGCAACGCCCCGGCTCAAGTTGTCGGATGTTGCGACCAGAGGCTGGTGAAGTGCATTCCGGTATTCAAATCAAGTTAGCGATCTGAGAATAAGTTCATAATTGGATTGTTCCAGGATTGGAATCATCGGTCTCGCACAACGGCTTGATTCGAGATTCAACCTCATCGGCGAACGGAGCGAAGCTTTTTGGGCATCTTTCTCGAAGGATCTTGAAATCCCTGATCTTCGCTGCGATTGAAGACATTTCCTTCACCGAGAGTTCGCGCTTAGAGTTTGTGCATTTGCCAAGTTCGGTTTTGGGGTTTATTGCTCGATCTTCACGCGGAGCGGGAAGTTCCTCGGGCTTATCGGGAACATTGGGGCATTCAGGAAGATCAAGCGCTTTGTGAATCGCTTTCGCGTCGGCCAAAAGCCATGACTCGATACACGGATGAGCCACGCCTACGGCCATTGGTAATTGAATCTGGCAAGAATCTCGACCCTTTTTTAAAGCTTCTATTTTATGTGGATGATCACCGTCGGTATCGACGACAAGTACAACGCCACTATATTTACTGTAATAAGCTTGCCGTCTCGCGAATTGAGCCTTTCGATCGAGACCTCCTTGTTGAAGAGAATGGAATGGTTTAAAAATTATCTCCAAATCAATAGGATTTCCGCATAATTTACTAATGATAATACGCAAGACCCCCGATACGGGAGATTGTAAATCCGAGCGATCTCGACCTGATTCCGTTTTTCCTTCTCCGATGATTTGAATAATCACGTGCTTATTATCCATCTGCGAAAAGCTCCTCTTCGGTAAGATTGTACCAAAGTTCGCCGAGATAGAACGAGCCGTTTCCTAAGCGCTCATGGATATGAGGCGCGTCTCTCATCGGATACGCTCGAACGGGACCTGTTCCACCTTCTCGTCTCAAAAATGTGACTTCTTCGGGCTGAAAAAGGCTGAGGAAATAAGGCGAATGCGTCGTCATCACGATCTGAGGAACGGGTCGATCGCCGGGATTTTCGACGAGTTTGCGCATCATGCCGATCACTTCTTCCAACCTTTTGGGATAAATACCCTTCTCGGGTTCCTCGATCATAATGAGTTTGGGAGGTTTAGGGTTGTACATCAATGCGAGAAATCCCAAAAACAAGATCGCGCCGTCGGATACTTGTTCGGCTCGAATGGAAGTACCTGATTTTGTATCAAAATACAATCCTTTCCCAATCGATTTACTAAAAGTAATCGATCCTGATCGATCGATTTGTTTCTTTAAACCCTCCTCCGTTTCAATTCTCACAGCTTTGAACTGTGGAAAGAAATCACAGAATTCCTCTTTAATTTTCATATACAGGAGCGGGTCGTAAGATAAAATATCATCCAGTAGAGTCGGCAAGCCGAATCCGTCTGTATCCATAGAGAATTTTCTCCATACATCAAATGATGATGCAACAGACATAATTGATGGGTTGAATGTCAAATATGTCGATCTATACAACTCATCGGCGACAATAATCAAGGTCTTCCTCTCTGACGATACAGATGGATAATCCATCCTGTTTGCTAAGGCAGAAATATCAGTACGTTTTGGGGAAAGAACAATTGATTCTACGATTTTTCCTGATGAATCATATCTATTCATGAATTCAGCGAAAACTTTGCATCTTATGTGAGATTCATCGACTTCTAGTTTCAAGCAATATTCCAGATTAATATTTACATCTGATTCAATATGATCAACAAAGATATCTAGCTCAATGATATTCAAATCTGATGATTTGTTTAGCAGTTCGCAACCTTTCCAATCTCCTGGAAATATCTCTGATATATTGTTACAGGATGTGCTCTTTGACATCGCGCACATCGCCTCAAGCACGCTCGTCTTCCCCGAGTCGTTCTGGCCGATGATCACGTGGATCGGCGTGAGCGGGAAATCGACGTATCCCAGGCATTTGTAATTTTTCACTCGAAATCGCGTGATCATCGTCGGCTCGATTCCGTCAAATCGATCTTTCCAATCCGTTACACCAATTTACCATGTGACGTAAGCCCCGGTCAACGCTTGGCTAAAAGCGCTTCAATCCACGCCGCGGCCATCAAATGAAGAGGCGGCTCGCGAGGTTCGCCGTAATCGACCGCGCCTCGACGATAAGGCCCGTCGTCATAAACCCGCTGGAACACGTACTGAAAATCGAGAGGAACGTCGTCTTCATCCTTTGTGAGCGGAATCCCCACGCAAGGAAGCGAATCTTGGATTGAAATCGGATAAAGTGAATACGCTATTGTCTCAGGATTGCGCCTCCATGACCGATTGCTCCAGATCAGGTAATCGGGAGCGGGATCGAGATCGGCGATTCGACCCGAAAGGCCGTCGTCCGGGAAAACGCGTTCGCCCGAACGAAACAAGTCGACGACGACAAGATTCGCCTCGCTCGCGAGAATTTCCCTCAGCTTCTCGTCGAATCGCTCGCGATCGCGTCCTGGTTTCTTGTTGGAAGGACTGACGATTTCAATAATTGTAACGATTCGGTGAGTCTTACCCGTTTCAAATATCTCGACAAACGCCCTCCGTACTTGAATCGACTCGATCGACACCTCGATCGCGGGCGAGAGCTTGCGGCGGGGGAGTTCTAAAACCGCGGTCGCTGC
>JAKBCQ010000105.1 GCA_021807585.1 Planctomycetota bacterium
CCGATCTGCGGGCTTTTATCGTCGATAAGACGACGTTGCCGACCGATCGCGTCGTGTTTTCGTCGAAGGTGCGCGTGCTCGATATGGATCTCGATGAGGAAGAGGATTTTACTCTTGTCGGTCCCGGCGAGGAAGATTACGACAACAATAAAATTCTCCTCACGAGCCCGATCGGCCAAGGACTTCTGGGCAAGAAGGTCGGCGACGAGGTTGTGATTCCCGTTCCTCGCGGCGTCCTTCGACTGAAAATCGTCGGCATCGGAATCGACTGATTCGATTGGTTCCCAATCCTCAGAATTCGATCGGATTGGATGACGGGTTATTCGTCGGCTTACGTGTCGGTCGAATGAACCGGAAATCGTCGTTCGCGCCACCACGCGGGGACTTCCGCCTGAAACGTCATCAACTCATATGTTTGTGGGTGGCGGAACGTGAGCGACCGCGCGTGCAGCGCGATACCCATGAGGTTATCGGCGGTTGAGCCGTAATGAATATCGCCGACAATCGGAGTTCCCCGCGCCGAAGTTTGCGCCCTCAGTTGATGCGATCGACCCGTCTCGGGGCGTAAGATCAGCCGGGTGAGGGAACTGTCCGAGGCCGTTTCGTTTTCGCTCGCGGGGGGTGAACGTTCGCCGATTTCAAAACGCGTCACGGGGCGTTTCGCGTCGGGACGTTCGTCGCCGACGATGATGCGCGAAGGAACCGCGGGATCGGGTCCGAGCCAGTCGATCCATTCGCCGCTTGGTTCGCTTGGCGATCCCTCGACGATCGCCCAGTACACCTTGACGACGCGGCGCGCCTCGAAGTCTTTCGCCAACCGCCGCGCGGCGCGGGGGGTCTTGGCCCAGACGATCACCCCCGAAACCGGTTTGTCCAACCGATGAACTGTACCCAGATACGATTGTTCGTTATGAGTGATTTCTTGAAGATATAATTGGATTTGATCTTCAAGCGAGATCTCGCCGGGGCGATTGTCGGCGAATTGCGTGAGCACGCCGTTCGGCTTGGATACGACAAGGCAGTGGGGATCTTCGTAGAGGATCGGAAACGGCGGATTCATAACGTTTATCGAGTGAAAAAATGGGTCGAATCGTCCGGCGCGTCGAAGCGCGCGGCCGCTCGACCCGATTCAAGCGGATCGACGCCGTCATGAGAGCCCCCGCCGCGCGACTTAATTATACGGCGTCGTTCCCGGCGCGTTGATTGGAGGATTCCCGGCGCCCGACATTCCCGGTCCCGCGATCCCCGGAACGCCGCCGCTCGGCAATTGAACCTGGGGCGCGAAGCCCGATCCCGCGGGAGGCGAATACGTGGTCGGACCCCCGACTCCCGTACCGTTGTTGACTCCAGGGTATCCTCCCATATTCGCGCTCATGTTCATACCGCTCATGGGGGCGGTTTGCGGTTCGGTGCTGAACCCACCGTTTGTAATCGGAGCGTTTGAGTTCGCGCTCGTCGCCGCGCTCGTCGTCGGGTTCGGGCTTGTCGTCGAGTTCGCCGAGTTCGCCGACCGGCCGATCTCGGAGGACACGCTGGGAGATCCCGAAAGATCGGACTTGGGAGTCCGACAACCCGTCGCCGCCAGCACGAGGCTCAATCCGCATCCGGTCAAAACGCCAATTCGCCGATCCATCGGCAAGACTCCTAAATCCTTGGACATGAAGCGATCCGCTCGAGAAGCCGACGGATTTCGGTTCCAAACGAATCACCGTTCATCGCCGCGTTTGATCCCGATCACGCTCGCGGCTCGGTCGCTTCGGTACGCGATACGACCTACCGGAATTCGATCTCGCGCGAGGCCCGAGCGAGAACCGCCCGCAATATCAGCTCGCGCCGAATATGACGGCGCGGAATCTTACCGATTTCGATCGATCGGTCAATCGCAATCGCCTCGATCGTCTCAACTCCCAGAATCGCGGTTCCGATTCAAGATTCGAACTTACATTCCACTGAATACGTTGAGGTTTTGCCGGATAGCCTCTCAAACGATCGACCCGCCGAAATCGCATAAGAATTGGTAATAGATTTCGCTCGCGGCTCTCACCTGATCGAGATCGATCGATTCGTCTTTGGTGTGAGCGTGGGCGATGTCGCCGGGGCCGAAGACGACGCAGGGCGTTCCCGCTGCCGAAAGTGGTCCCGCGTCGGTGCCGTAAGGCGCTCCCTCGACGCTCGGAGTTCGCCCCGTCACGCGTTCAATCGTTTTCGTCAGGATCGCCACGGCGCGATCGGTTCCAACGGGAGCGAGCGGCGGCAGACTAATCCACGGCGGCTCGAATGAAAGCGCCTGGAATTCTTCAGCGGTTAGCGCCGAGCGGATCGCGGAGCGTGCGAGTTCCACACATTGGGCGGGGGATTCGCCGGGAATCGCGCGGCGGTCGATCTCGATCGAGCACCGATCGGGTACGACGTTGACGCTTCGTCCCCCTTCGATTCGACCCACCGAGAGAGTCGCCGAGCCGAGGATCGGGTCGACGATCGTTCGCTCGATCGCATCGGCGTGGTCGCGGAGCGCCGCGACGACCTTCGCCATCAAGTAGATCGCGTTCGATCCCAGCCTTGGCGTCGAACTATGACACGCAACTCCATGTGCGTGGATCTTCCACCGGATCGCGCCTTTATGGGAATGAACGATGTTGAGCCGAGTCGGCTCGGCGACGATCGCCAAATCGGCGAGGCCGCTTTGCTCGGCCAATCGCGACGAACCCTTATGAGTGAATTCTTCGTCGACGGTGCACGCGAGGACGACCGAAGCCGCGCCTCGCGGCCGCTCGCGATGGAGCCGAACGACCGCGACCGCCATCGCCGCGAGCCCCCCCTTCACGTCGCACGAGCCGCGTCCATACATTCTGCCGTGTTCAATTTTTGGTGTGAAGGGATCGATCGTCATTCCTTCGACGGGGACGACGTCTTGATGCGCGTCGAAGAGGATGGCGGCGCGCGAACCCGGAACGTCGATCCTGGCGATCAGGTTATCGCGGCCGTGGGCGATTCGATCACGGACGGTAAGGACGCCCCGATCGGCGAACCATCGTTCGAGATAAGCCGTCGTCGCCGATTCGAGATATTCCGATCCCGTAACGTTCGCCCCCATCGGGTTCACGCTCGGGATCGACACCAGATCGGCGAGCAGCTTGACGACATCGTCCACGAATCGGCTCTCGCTCTCGGCGGAATCGACGAGCGATCCCGAAATAAAGTTATACCGAAGAATGAATTACTTAACGCGTTCGACGTATTCGCCCGTGCGGGTGTCGACGCGGATCTTCTCGCCGGGGCCGATGAACGGAGGAACCTGAATTTTCAGGCCGTTTTCGAGCTCGGCTTCCTTGTACTGGTTGGTGACGGTCGCCCCCTTGAGCGCCGGAGGGGTGTCCTTGACGACGAGGTCGATCGAAGCCGGGATATCCACCGATACCGGCTTCTCGGCGATGAACATCACCTGAACCTTGGAATTGGGAAGCAAATATTGCATCGACGTCCCCAACACCTCGGGAGGAAAGCCGATCTGGTCGTAGGTTTCGCAATCCATGAATACGTGTTCGTCACCAGATGAATACAAATATTCATAAGTTTTCGATTCGACGTAGGGGACCTCGATCTGATCGACCGACCGGAGTCGCTTATCGACGAGCGCGCCCGAATTCATGTTGCGAAGTTTGGTTTGAACCATTGCGCGGAGGTTGCCGGGGGTGTGATGCGCGAAATCGACGACGATGAAGTTGATTCCGTCGATCGTGATCACCATGCCGCGGCGAATATCGGTGGCCTTGATCATCATGGCGTTTCGGTCGGCTCGCGTGGCCTGTTCCCCTGTGATGGACGACGGCCGCGGCGTTCGCGAGCTGCGAACCACGCCGACGGCCGAATCGCCCTTAAAATAACCGAACGCGAAAGCCGCCGGCTAGTCCATTCGCGGATTCGCCGCGGCTCGCGCCGCTCGATGAGTCGCCGCGGCGATTCACCGCGAGGGCTGGGCGCGGATCTCGACGGGATTCGCCGAACCGATCGCGAGCATCCCCCTCCCTTCGCCCTGAGGGGCTCGATCGACCGCGATCAATACCGTATTCCAGCCTTTCTTGAGCGGGAGCCGCACGGGAGGCCCCGCGATCGCAACCGCGGCGGGCGCGGCCTCGCCCCGCTTCTCGCCGTCGACATAAATCTTCGAAAAGCCCTCGATTCCCAGCCGCAACGTCGCGTCTTGATCGACGTCGGACCGTACCTGAAACGCGAGATACGCCGACGACTCCGAAAGCCCCAATTGCCCTCGAAGGTTGATCATACCGGCGCTATTGGAATCGAGCTTCGTCCACGCCGCGGTTCGTCCTTCGAACCCCTGATACGTTTTCTCGGCGTCGACGCGATCGAGCGGAATCGCGATCCCCTCGCGCGTCGGCGAAAACGGGCCGATCGCCAAGACATGATCAACCTTTGTGGTGAGACGAAGCGTCTCCTGCGCCTTCTTATCGAGGAGGAACGCGAGCAGATCGCGAAGTTCGTCGGGGGCGAGATCGTTCACGAGCCCCGCGGGCATGAGCGAGACGGGGTCTTTCGCCTGTTCGTCGATCTGATCGACCGCGACCCGCGTCTCGCGTCCGTTCGCGTCGCGCAACACAAGCGTCTTGGCGTCGCGCGAAACCTGAATCCCCGCGAGGACGCGACCGTCTTTGAGCGCAACTTTATAGGATTCATATCCTTCTTTAATTTCTTTTGACGGTTGCAAGAGCGATTCGATAAGTTTATCGATCGAGAGCGCCTGGTAAACTCCCGTGAGAGCAGGGCCGACCGCGCCGCCGAGGTTTTCGATCTTGTGGCACGTGTAGCATCGCGCGCCCGATTCGCGAAGAAAAATCGCCAGCCCGCGCCATGAGTCCGATCCGTTCGCAACCCGCGCTTTGAGATCGGCGACGTCGATCGCCGCCGCGCTCTTGGCGAGCGTTTCGTCGATCGCCGTAAGGATCTTCTTATGTTCAGCCGAATCGTACCGCCGCACCGCGGCGAGCACCGCGGGGAGTTCGCCGCGGCCAAGTTTGCCCGCGAGGAACGCGTTCCCCAGTTTGAGAGCCGATTGCGGCGTTTCGCCGAGGATCTGGATCGCCTCGCGCCTCAGCTCGCCCCGATCGCTCGCGAGCGCCCCCTCGGCGATCGCCTCGGCGCGAACGCGGTCGGCGTCGGCGAGCGACCGCAACAACGTCCGCGCAATCGCGGGATCACTTTCAAATTGCTTATATGCTGATAAAATAGCATCATAGAATTTGGATCCCGAGCCGGCGATCGCCGCGGCGATCGCGATCCGTTCGTCGGTCGCGATTTTGGGGTCGGCGAGCCGAGTCGAGAGCTTCTCGACCGCTCCCGGGGGCCTCGTGCGAGCTGCGAGCCGCGTCGCGGCGACGCGGACGGTCGCCGAGGAGTCGTCGAGCAGCTTGACGACGAGAGCCGCCGCGGGATCGCCCGCGAGGCGACAGACGTCGAGCGTCGCGATCTTGGTCGCCGAGTCGACCTCGGGATGATTCGCGACCCACTCCGCGAGCCCCGCGGTCGGCACGGGTATGTTCAAAGGAATATCTTTGAATTGTTTGACGAGCGCGAGCCGTTCGCCCGCGTCGAGGTTCGCCAGCACGGCGAGTTCGGGAAGTTTGGCGGCGGCATCCGCAGTCCGAAACGCGACGAAAATCGCGACCGCGGCGGCGCGGCGGGAGGGATTGTCGGTCGACCGGATGAGATTCGCGACCTCGGCGATCCCGGGCTCGCCGATCCGTTCAAGACCTCGAATGAACGCGTCGCGGACGACGACGTCGGCGTCCTGATGCTTCAATAGCCAGGCGAGGAGCGGAGGCGCCGCGTCGCCGGGGACCGCCCAACCGTGGCGCCCAATCGCGAGCGCGACGTCGCGGAGGGCTCGGCCGTCGGGTTCATCAAGACGAGCGACAAGCGCCGGGATCAACAGCGGACGACGCTCGACGGGCTCCCACGAGATCGCCTGCGCCGCCAGCCGACGAATATCCGCCGCGGGATCGTGGAGCGCCGCGATCATCGCGCGTTCGACCGGCTCTCCCCAAAACTGCCGAGCCCCCTGCAGCCCAAGCAATCGAGCGTGCGCGGGCGCGTCGCGGTCGTTCATCAACGCTAAAAGGGGTTCAAGCACTTTCGTTCCCCGCGAAACAAGCTCACGCAGCGACCGCGCCGCCTCGCGATAATCGCGTCCGCGAATCATCGCCAAAAGCTCGGCGTCGCTCGCTCCCAAAACGCGCGTCCAGTCGTTTTTCTTGAGCGGCAAAGCGGGCGTCGAACCGTCGCCTTCCCATGAAATCTTGTACAAGCGACCATATTTGGAATCGCCCCACAATCGCCCCGCTCCCCCCGAATTGCTCCGCCAATCGAGCACGTAGAGCGCGCCGTCGGGTCCGACGACCGCCTGACACGGTCGGAACAGGTCGTCGTCGGCGGTCATCAGAGTGATCGTCTCTTCGAGCCTGTAGGTCCCTCCCCGGGGCGAAACACGATAACCGCGCACCAGTTTGCGAAAGACGTCGGGGTATATACACAGATCGCGATAGCGATCCGGCAGCGCGATTCCATCGTAAACGACGAGTCCCGCGGGAGCTCCACGCCCCGTTTTGGCGAGAATCGGCAGTTTGCCGGGGAGTTCGCCGTCGACCGCGCCCCGGTCGAAATCGGGCTGACAGCACGGCGCGCCGGGCAAGAGACGCCAGCCGTAATCTCCCCCCTCGACCGCCTGGATCAGCCGAACCCCCTGGAATTTCGATCCGTCCTCGTTGTCGTTATCGAGGTGGAACGCATCGAAGCGGCTGTTGAACGCGACGTCGCGGTACGGGTTGCGGAACCCCATCGCGAACAAATTCATCCGCGATCCGTCGACCTTGCCGCGGAAGATTCCGCCGCACCGCGACACCTCGACCCGCGACCCGTCCGATCCGATCACATGATTATCATTATCCCCCGCGGTGAGATAAAACCAGCCGTCGGCCGAAAGCGTCATCCCGCTGAGCCAGTGGTGATAAAACCCGCAGAAGCCGTCGGCGATGATCGTTCTGGTCTCGAACCGGCCGTCGCCGTCGTCGTCGCTCCACCGTTCGAGCCTCCCCACACACGTGAGATACAGACTGTTCTTCCAGGGGAAGATACTTGAGGGCATCTCGGCGCCGATCACGACGACGTCGGACGTGTCGTAAATACCGTCGCCGTTTGTGTCGCGGAGCCGCTTGACGACGTCGTTCGTCGCCTTCCGCCGCCGCATCACCTTCGTCGTTCCCCCTTCGGGAAGCTTGACGGTATCCAATGTATCAAACATATAATCCGCGGATTTCCATTCGGCGACGTAGAGGTTTCCGCGGTCGTCGAACGCCATCGCGGTCGGGTCGACGATCGCGGGCTCGGCCGCGACGATCTCGACCTTCATCCCTTTGGGAGCGTAATGCCGCTTGAGCCTGGGATCGCTCTTTCCA
>JAKBCQ010000106.1 GCA_021807585.1 Planctomycetota bacterium
ACCATACGCGATTTGAGCGACAATCCGCTTGATCTCACGCGTTCCGCAGCCGTCCGCTTTCCTCCGCGCGGGCCGCGTGGTGATTCCCCCGGCGATTCTGGTATGATTGACGACGATGAGGCCGATGATTTTGAGAGCCGTCTTTCGATATCGCGGTTCGGATTGGACGATGATGCATCGACCGAAATGCAACCTTCAGCGGTGAATCGGGGCGTAACGATCCCTATTACATCCAGCATGGTATTTTATGCGAATCGACCGTGTGCAATTGTGGATCGTTCGGCTGCCGCTCGTGCGAGGCTTCACGACGAGTTCGAGTTCGAAGGACCGGATCGATCACATCGTGCTCAAAATCGACGCCGACGGGGCGATCGGTTGGGGCGAGTGCGCGAGCCCCGCGGATCCGTACTACTGCGCCGAGACGACCCAAACGTGTCGTCATATCCTCGAAGATTTCCTGATCCCCGCGACGATCGGCCGCGAATGGACTTCGATCGACGAGTTCACACGATTGTATCGGAATGTGAAAGGAAATCGCTTCGCCAAAGCGGGGCTCGAGATCGCGTGCTGGGACGCGCTCGGGAAAGCGCGCGGGAAATCGGTCGCCGAGCTGCTGGGAGGAACGCGCGCGACGATCGAATCGGGGGTGAGCCTGGGGATCGAAAGCGAACCCGCGATCCTCTTCGATCAGATCGATCGCTTCATAGCGCTCGGGTATAAGCGCGTCAAGCTCAAGATCAAGCCGGGTTGGGACGTCGAGATCGTCGGAGCCGTGCGCGATCGATGTCGCGAATTTCCGCTTCAGGTCGACGCCAATTCGGCGTACACGCTTGACGATCTTCAACATCTCAAACCTCTCGATGATTTCAATCTTTTATTGATCGAACAACCGCTCGCCGACGACGACATCATCGATCATGCACGGCTTCAAGCGATGATGCGAACGCCGATCTGTCTTGACGAAAGCGTTCACACCGCCGAGGACGCCCGCAAGGCGCTCGATCTCGGTTCGTGCCGCGTGATCAACGTCAAAACGAGCCGAGTCGGCGGATTGCTTGAAGCCAAGCGAATTCACGATCATTGCCTTGGGCGGAACGTCCCCGTGTGGTGCGGAGGGATGCACGAGTTCGGAATCGGCAGGGCCGCGAACCTCGCGCTCGCGAGCCTCCCCGGCTTCACCCTACCCGGCGATATCTCGGGCTCGGATCGATATTATCACGAAGATCTGATCGATCCGCCGATTTTGGCCGACCGGGGAGTCGTCGCCGTTCCAAAAGGACCGGGGCTCGGAGTCGAGCCGCTGCGCGATCGAATCGAATGCGGCTCGTTATATTATCGAGATTTTACTATATGATTTATTTATTATGAATATCTCAAAACAAACGATCGATCTCGGCGATCGAATCGCGATCGCCAAACGTATCGATGCATATATGCATGACAATTCCGACGCGATGATTGAAACGCTCGCGTGTTATGTGAATCACGACACGCCGAGCCGCGACAAAACGCTCCTCGACGCGCTTTCCCGCAAGATTGAACCGCGGTTCACCGCCGCGGGAGGCCGCGGCGAACGAATCGCAAACGCGCAAGGCGGAGATCATTTACTGATTCGTTTTGGTCCTGAATCGACGGATACCGATTCCAAACCGATCTTGATTATTGGTCATTTCGACACGGTTTGGCCGGCGGGGACGGCTCTTAGGAGGCCGTTTCGAATCGACCGCGGCCGCGGCTTTGGACCGGGGTCTTACGACATGAAGGCGAGCGTCGTGGTGATCGAGTTCGCGGTCGCGGCGATCCGCGACCTTGGGCTCGATCTTGCTCGTCGCGTAACGCTTCTGCTCGGTTCCGACGAGGAGATCGGATCGCCCGAGTCTCGACCCCACATCGAACGCCTGGCGCGGCGAAGCGAGTTCGCGCTCGTCGTCGAGCCGCCGACGGCCGACGGCTCGCTCAAAACCGCGCGGAAAGGAGTCGGTCGGTTTCGTATCGAAGCCCTGGGAAAAGCGGCGCACGCCGGGGTCGAGCCCGAAAAAGGGGCGAACGCGATCGTCGAACTCGCACATCAGATTGTCAACATTCCCTCGTTTCAAGATCTCTCACGCGGAACGACGTTAAACGTCGGTTTAATTGAGGGAGGGTCGGGTGTGAACGTCGTCGCGGCGCACGCCTCGGCCGAGATCGACGCGCGGGTCTCGAACGCGGCCGAGGCCGAGCGCATCGAACGTGCGTTCGCCTCGCTCAAAGCTCTGCTGCCGGGAACGAAGGTCGTCGTATCGGGAGGATTCAACCGCCCGCCGATGGAACGGACCGCGGCGATCGCCGAGCTTTTCGACCGCGCTCGATCGATCGCGAAATCGCTCGATCTCGATCTGACCGAGGCGTCGACGGGAGGGGGGAGCGACGCCAACTTCACCGCGCCTTTGATCGCGACGCTCGACGGTCTGGGCGTTCCGGGAGCGGGCGCCCACGCCGAGGACGAACACGTGATTCTCGAAGAAATCCCCCGCCGCGCCGCGCTGTTCGCGCTCCTCTTATTATATCTTTAACAACACATAATTTATTTCAATGACTTCAACACAAGAAGAGTATACGATTCGTCCCGCGGCGACCCCCGCCGAATATCGCGCGTGCCAAACGGCGCAACGGCTCGCTTGGGGGATCGTCGAGCCCGGATATCTTGTTCCGATCGCGACGATGGTTTCGGTTCAGCTTCACGGCGGGCTTGTTTTGGGGGCGTTTACGCCGCAAGGCGAGGCTCTCGGGCTTTCGTTCGCGTTTCTAGGACGGATCGAAGGCGAGTTGTGTTTATATTCGCAGATCACAGGAGTGATACCGGGAAATCGGAGCCGGGGAATCGGCCTGAAACTCAAGACGGCGCAGCGCGATTTCGCTCGGTCGCAAGGGCTAAAAACGATCGCGTGGGCGTTCGACCCGCTCCAGGCGGGGAATGCGCGATTCAACCTGAACAAGCTGGGGGCGACCGCGTCTCGCTATATTGAAGATATGTACGGGCCAAGAACCGACGCGCTCAACGCCGCGGCGGGTCCGACCGATCGGCTGATCGCGATTTGGCCGACCGATCCCGCGGAATCGCGATCTTATCTCACGGACCAGATTGATCTAAATATGATTCCAAATTTGATTCGACCCGACGCTCGGTTCGACGACGATCACGATCTCGAGTCGGTACTGGATCTTTCGTCGATCGGTCGATCGTCGCGGCTCGCGCTTGAGATTCCGGTTTCGATCGCGGCGTTGAGGAGCGACGATCGAGCTCGCGCTTCGCGCCGGCTGTTCGCGACTCGGGCGGCGTTTCAGGCGGCTTTCGCGGCGGGGTATCGCGCGGTCGCGTGTTTGGATTCGACCGATTCCGAGGGATCGCGCCGAGCGCTTTATCTATTAATCAAAGATTCATAAAGTTCACGTGAATTTTTAATGTCCCGCTTGGTCTTTGATTTGTCGACGGAAGTTTTCGACGATTCGATCGGCGGTGCGGCGGCTGACGCCGATTTGTTCGGCGATTTCGTTCGCTTTTTTTCCCTCGATCGCGAGTTGAACGATTTCACGATCGCGGGGCGAGAGGTCGTCGAGGAGTCGTTGGAACGTCTCGGCGAGGATCACTTGATCTTGAGGGGAATCGGCGTTGTCGATCATGTGAGAATCGTCGCTCGCGTCGGGGTTGCCGAGCGGCGCCTCGACGCGATAGTTGCGCGATTGAGTGATGTATCGAAGTCGTTCTCGATTACACCTGCGCATTGTCATCCGCGTGAGGAGCTTTTCCAGATCCTGCCAGGATTGAAGTTGATACTCGCCCTTAACTTGATGCATGAAGAACCCGCGGAATGTGGATTGGACGATGTCTTCGGGGTCGACTTTGGCTCGGATCGGATCGGGGATCCGGCGTCGCGCCAGTTTGGTGAGACGATCGCTCAGTCGCCGATGGATTTCGGCGGCGGCGTGTTTGTCTCCGCGGCGTAACCGATTGATGAGTTCGACAAGGTCGGTCGGATCGGCCGCGGCCTCATGATCGGCGTCGTTCATGGGGGAAACTCCAAACGCGCATCGCTCGGAATCAGATCTCTAGCGACCATTACTAAGGGCATGCGCGTCTCAATGCAAGACTTCATCGATTTTTTTCAACATCGCCGGCCAAACGCGCGTCGAATCGGCTTTATCCTTATAGCGAGGTTTTGAAATCAACCGACGGCGCCTCGACTCGACCGATCCAATCGAGTGAGCGCGGAAACCCCTTGTGGTGGACGAGGGGTTTCCGTTTGCGATTCGCTCGCCGTCAGGTTCGTTTGACAACCGTAGGTGACGTTAACTCGTCGCTTACATCAACTTCGCTTCGATATCTGATTGATCTTACACACTCCTTGGAAGTTCCTCGACGATCGATCCGTTTGTTGGAGCGGACCGGATCGCGATGGAAATCCGCGCGCCGGGCGGCTTGGAATCCCGGTTCGATCGACCGCGATCGATTCCCGACCAATTCAATCTTCAAAGAGCGACATCAATTGAAGGGGCCGATGCGATGAACAATTTCAAGAATCAGAACGCCGGATCTCGTCGATCGAAGCCGAAGCGATCATCAAGTCGAGCGCGCATCAAACGGACGCGCACGTTCCTCGATCTCTTTCAGCTCGAAGACCGGCAATTGTTGTCGCAGCCCGGCATTTCCATCAATAATGTTACGATCGTTGAAGGGAGCGGGGCGGTCGCGAACGAATCGGTCACGCTCAATCCCGGGAGCGAGGCCGTCACTTATCGGATCGACGGTTACGCGGGCCAAACGCTCGATTTCCACAGCGTTTCGCTCGGTACGGGGGGGTCGGGTAATTGGACGCTGTACGATCCGAACAATCAATACAATACGAGCACGAGCCTGGGAAACGACTTCACCGCGTATCTCCCGAGCGCCGGCTTCTACAACCTCGTCTTGACCGGGAACGCGTCGTCGTCGTTTTCGTACAATTTCCAGGTTTCGGATACCACTCCCGCGACCGTCGCCCCCTCGGGTCCGTTCAACACCGTCGAAAGCGGATCGCTCGCGGCGAACTCAACCCAAACGTTCACGTTCGGCGCTCCCGCGGGATTGCCGATCTACCTCGATACCCAATCCCCCAATACGTCGATCGGCGACCAATTGGTCGACCCCAACAACAATTCGGTCTTCTCGAACAACCTGGGAAACGACGTCGGACCGACGCTCCTTTCGACCTCGGGGTCGTACACGCTCACCCTCACGAACTCGACGAGTTCGGCGCAAAGCTATCAATTTGATATGCTTTCACTTTTAACGGGATCGCAACCGTTAACGATCAACACGACCCAGAGCGGAACGCTCAATCCCGGCTATTCGGCGGCGATCTACAGCTTCAGCGGCGCGGCGGGGGAACATCTGCTGTTCAACGGCCAAACGCCTTCGAGTTCGACGGGGACCGCGTACGCGCGGCTGATCGATCCCCAGGGGAATCAGCTCTTCTACAACGGCGCCGCGAGTAATTCCACCCCCTTCACGCTTACGCAATCAGGAACATATTATTTAGTGATTGATGGTGAGAATTCCTCATCCGTCAATTATCAGTTCCAGATGCTCGATATGACGACCGCCCCGCTCACCCTCGGCGCGACGACGAGCGGAACGCTCGCTTCGGGTACCGGGGCGAACGTTTACGAGTTCAGCGGGACCGCGGGCGATCGGATCTACATGCAGGGGATCAGCGACACCAGCTACAGCACGGCGTATTCGCTTTATGATCAGGCCGGCACTCAATTGCTCTCAAGTTATTACACCGCGTACGACGCGGGGACGACGGTTCTCCCCGCGACCGGAACGTACTTCGTCGTCGTCGAGGGGCATAATTCCTCGATCACGAACGACGCGTATTCGTTCGCGGTTTGGAACACCAAAACGACGACGACGACCCTTTCGACCGCGACCGAATACAAGGGATCGATCGCCAATCCCGGCGATCGCGCCGTCTTCAATTTCGCGGCGACCGCGGGCCAAACGCTTTATCTCGATAATCTCGGAACGTCGAGCAATCTTTCATTCAGCTTTCTCGACCCCCAAAATAATATATTCTATCCATCATATGATTATTTTTTGCAAAACTACGGGCCGATCACGCTGACGCAAACGGGAACTTATCAGATCGTCGTTTCGGGATCGGGAAGCGCAACGGGTTCGTACGATTTCCAGGTGCTCGACGCGGCGAAGGCGACGGCTCTCACGCTCACCCCCGATACCGCGACGACCGTCTCGGGAACGTTCGCCGCGGGATCGTCGACCAATCTCTACACGATCACCACGACGACCCCGGGCGTTCGAATCGACCTCCAGGGAGGAACCGATTCGCCTTCGTATTCCACATACTATTCGATTTATGATCCAAGTAATCAACAGATCCTTTATGGCTATTCGACCGAAACCTCGGCGGGAATCGTGAAACTCGCACAGCCGGGTACGTATCTCCTGGTCGTCGGCGAATCGTCCTCAAATAAACAAAGCAATGCTTCTTATAGCCTCCAGATTTGGGATACCGTTACGACCGTCGACGCGACGCCGATCACGACCGGAACCGAATACACCGGAACGATCAAAAACCCCGGCGATCAGGCGGTTTACACCTTCAACGGAACCGCGGGGCAAAACCTCTATCTCGACAATCTCGGGATCGCGAGCAATCTTTACTACACGATCACCGATCCCAAAGGAAATCAGATTAACTACAATGGCAATTATTATGGATCGGGCGATCTCGGTCCGTTCGCCCTCAAGTACACGGGAACGTATACGATCACGATCGGCGGCACGTATTCGGCGACCGCGACGGGAAGCTACGATTTCCGTCTCCTCGACCTTGCGCAATCGACCCAGGCGACGCCGATCACTCCCAACCCCACTCCCGAAACGCTCTCGGTGATCCAGGGCACGCTCGCGACGGGCCTGACGACCGACCTCTACACCTTCCAGGGAACCGCGGGAGAACGGATTTACTTGCAGGGAATCAGCGACGGCAATCCATCAGGCGCTGCGTATACGTTGTACGGACCCGATGATTCTTACCTGGCCGCAACCTACGCCGAGGATAACGAGGGGCTGATCGTCCTTCCCTCGACGGGAACGTATCTGATCGCGGTCGCGGGGCAATCGTCGGCGAACGCCTCGGATTCGTATCAGATCGATCTTTGGGACGCCAAAACGACGACGACCGCGAATATCTCGACCGGTACGACTTACACCGGTACGATCACCAATCCCGGCGATCAGGCGGTCTTCACGTTCCAGGGAACCGCGGGACAAACGCTTTATCTCGACGGGTTCGGAATCGCCGCGGGGCTCAACGTCACGGTGACCGATCCTTACGGCAATTCGTTGGGATCGGAAGGGATCTCGTCTTACGCCTACCAAAATCAGGATCTCGGGCCGATCACCCTGCCGGATAGCGGCGTT
>JAKBCQ010000107.1 GCA_021807585.1 Planctomycetota bacterium
CGGGATGACCGCATTGAATGATAGATCGAACGGTTGAGCGAGAAGTCCGCAGTTCCTGCTCAAAAGCTTGATCGGATGATTCGATCGTCCGCGGTCGCCGCCGCGCTCCAACCGATGCGCGATTGGATTTGGGCTGTTGGATGTAAGATTTGATTGGATCGCGGAGGTGTTGCATCCAAAATAATGTTCCGCCAAATCCTTTGGAGAGTAATTTAAAAATTCTTGGAGAGCCCTCAAGGTCTGGATACCAAGACATAAAACTTTTTGTCGTACATTGATTGGTAGATTCTGAACGCCGTCGTCGTTCATGATTTCGTTACTTTCTCGTATATTTAGATAAATCTGGTCTTGACCTCATCTACGAATGCGATCAGGCCTAATAATAGGCGAAAGCTGGAGAATGAGGAATAAATAAGAGGATTTTCACCCGATCCATTTTACCTGTTAACCGCGAAAAAAGAAGGTTGGACGCCGATTTCGTGAAGATTGCGTGAGGGTACGAATAAACAATCTTCTGTTTGACGCCTCAGTAAAAAACAGAAGTTTTAAGGGGTTGATTATAATAAAATTTATCAAATAACATTTTGTTATTCACGTTTTTCTACTTTAAATTCATTACCGATCCATTTTCATCGACGTCGATCCTTTCGGCCGCGGGGCGTTCGGGAAGGCCCGGCATGCGGACGATGTCTCCCGTGAGCGCGACCAAAAAGCCCGCGCCCGCGGCGATTTCGATATCGCGCACCGTGATTTGGAAACCTTTCGGCCGGCCGCGAAGCTTGGGGTTGTCGGTCAGCGAGTCTTGGGTTTTCGCCATGCAAATCGGTAAATCGCCCAGCCCCAGTTTGCGGGCTCTCCGCGCCTTCGCCTGCGCCGCGGGGAGAATCGTCACGCCGTCGGCGCCGTACATGTTTTTCGCGATCTTGTCGATTTTTTTCTCGAACGAATCGCCGAGAAGGTAGAGGGGGGCGTAGGGAGTTTCGGGCTTGGAACACGCCGCGACGACACGCTCGGCGAGCTCCTTGGCGCCTTCTCCTCCCGACCCGAAGACGTCGGCGACCGAACATTCGACTCCTCGTGAATTGCAAAACGCTTTGACAATATCATGTTCTTGAGATCGATCGGAATCGAACCGATTGATCGCGACGACGACGGGCTTGTTGAAAGCCGCCGCGGCGTCGAGGTGCGCCGCCAAGTTTTCGAGGCCGCGCTCGACCGCCGCCGGATCGGGCTTTTTGAGGTCGTCGAGCGCAACTCCGCCGTGCATTTTGAGCGCGCGAATCGTCGCGACGATCACGATCGCCGCGGGATTGAGCCGCGCCGATCGACATTTGATATCAAAGAATTTTTCACCTCCAAGATCAAACGCGAAACCCGCCTCGGTGACGGCGTAATCGCCGAACGCCAAAGCCATGCGGGTTGCGAGGACCGAGTTGCACCCGTGCGCGATGTTGGCGAAAGGCCCGCCGTGGACGAACGCGGGAGCGCCCTCGACCGATTGTACGAGATTGGGCGGAATCGCGTCGTTGAGGATCGCCGCCATCGAACCCGTGACGCCGATCGCCGACGCGCGGACGGGCTCTCCCGAGCGTGTCGATCCCACCAAAATTCGGTCGATCCGCGCACGCAAATCGGCGCGTGATTCCGCCAAGCAAAAGATCGCCATAATTTCACTGGCCGCGGTGATATCAAAGCCCGACTCGCGCGGAACGCCCTGGCCGGGCCCTCCCAGGCCGATCACGATCTTGCGGAGGGCGCGGTCGTTCATATCGAGCACGCGCTTCCAGACGACCGACCGGGGATCGAGATCGAGATCGCCGAAATGAAGCCGATTGTCGATCGCCGCGGCCAATAAATTATGCGCCGATGTGATCGCGTGAAAATCTCCCGTGAATTGAAGATTGATCGTATCGGAAGGCGTCAGACGGCTTTTTCCGCCCCCCGTCGCCCCCCCCTTGCGGCCGAACACGGGACCCATCGACGGCTGCCGCAACGCGAGCACGGAGTTCTTACCGATCTTGCGCAATCCCTGAGCCAGGCCGATCGAGACCGTCGTTTTTCCCTCGCCGGCGGGGGTCGGCGTGATCGCCGAAACGAGCACGAGCTTTCCCGCGGGCTTGTTCACGCCGGCGAGAGCCTCGAGCTCGATCTTCGCCTTGTCTCGCCCGAACGGAATCACATGCGCGCCGTCGATCCCCAAATCCCGAGCGATCCGCTCAATCGAGCCTTCAACCTCGTTCGCCATATAAAAACTCGCCATGTTGATAAATTGTTACGTCTGATCAGATCCTTATTCGATCACGGTTGTTCGCGCGGTTACTTGCGGGCTTCCTCGGGCTTGGGCTCGCCGAGGTATTGATCGAGCCATTCGTGCACCTCGCGCCACCAGACGACGCGATTACCGGGCTTGGCGATCCAGTGCCCCTCGTCGGGGAAATGTACGAGCCGGCTCGGTACGCCGTGACGCTGCAGCGCCGTGAACATGCCGATCCCTTGAACGTCGGGAACGCGAAAATCGAGCGCCCCGTGCAACACGAGCGTGGGGGTCTTAAACGCCGTCGTGAACCGGCTGGGAGATTGTTCAAGATAAATCGTCGGGCTCTTCCACGGCGGCCCTCCTTGCTCCCATTCGGGAAACCAAAGCTCCTCGGTCGTGAAGTACATCGAATGCAAATCGAAAACCCCCGCGTGGCTGATCAGCGCGCGGAACCGATCGCTATGCCCCGCGATCCAATTCACCATGAAACCGCCGTAAGATCCCCCGGCCGCGGCGATCTTTGTTCCATCCAAGAACGGGTATGTTTTTATCGAATGATCGAGCCCCTTCATGAGGTCTTCGTAAACGCGCCCCGTCCAATCGCGGCTGATCTGATCGGTGAACGCCTGTCCGTAACCCGTCGAGCCGCGCGGATTGATCGCCACGCCGACATATCCCGAGGCGAGGAACATCGCGTAATTCCAGCGGCCGTGCCATTCATCGTGCCAGGCGCCCTGGGGACCGCCGTGAATCAGGAACAGCACGGGATATTTCTTGGCGGGATCGAACCCCGGGGGACGGAGCAGATAGCCGCCCGTTTTCACCCCCTCCGCGCCTTCAAACCAAAAATGTTCGGCGGCGGGAAGATCCAAAACTGAAAGAATGTCGTTGTTTGTACGTGTTAATGGAATGTTTTGATTCGCGTCGATTCGGGCGCGGTGGATCTCGGCGGGATGAGCCGCGGAGTGGCGGGTGAAGACGAGGAATTCGCCGCCTGGGACGGCCTGAATCGAACCGTTGACGCCTCCCGAGACGACGCGTTTGGGAGCTCCCGGGGCGGCTTCGAGGCCTCCGTCGCGCGCCGTTCGCACGTTGATCGCGACGATCGGCTCGGTTCCTTGATCGTCAAGCTGCGTGAAGATCGTCCAATGCGGTTCGTCTTTGGGATCGTGCGCAATCGGAACGCCCCATGTATATGATTGGATCGAACGATCGAGTTTCGACGAAACGTCGGCGGATTGTCCGTTGATTCGATGTCGAACGCGGAGGACCCACAAATCGGCCTCGAATCCGCCGCGCGCCTGGCTCACCCACGCGATCAGCGCTCCGTCGGGCGAATAAGACGGCTGACCGTCGGCCGCGGGGTTCGAGGCCGTGACGTTCGCGGGCGCCGCTTCTCCCTCGGTTCCGATCGTCCAGACGTCGGAATTCGTCGACCAGGCGTGATCGACGAGCGGCTCGGACGTGAACGCGAGCTCTTTGCCGTCGGGAGAGAACGCGTAATCGCTCGAGCCGCCGAACGGCCCTGGAGGAACGTTCGCGGTCCAGCCCGGAATCAGATCGCGCGCCGTTCCCGTCTTCACATCAACAACAAAGAGATGACTTCGCTTTCCCTCGTCCCACGCGTTCCAATGACGGATCATCAATTGATTGAACGCTCTGGATTTGGATTTCGCCTCGGTTTTTTGTTTATCGCGGGCCGCGGTTTCCTCGGGGTTGGTCGCGGGATAAACCTCGGCGGTGAAGGCGATTCGGTCCCCTTTGGGAGACCAGATCGGCCCCGAGACGTCGATCGGCAGGTTCGTCAGCCGCGTCGCCTCGCCCCCTTCCAGGGGCAACAGCCAGATTTGCGAAGAACCCCCGCGATCCGAGACGAACGCGATCGTTTTGCCGTCGGGACTGAATCGGGGATGCGTATTCGTTCCAGGCGCCGATGTGAGCCTGCGCGATTCGCCCCCCGCGATCGCGACGAGGCGGAGCTCGGTGTTCGTCTTTTCGGTCGAACGATCGATTGTTGAAACGACATAAGCGACCGAGCGACCGTCGGGTGAAACCTGGGGATCGGAAACCCCTTTGATCGCAAGCAAGTCGTCGATCGTGATCGCGCGTTTGGCGGCCGACGCGAACGGAGCGAAGAGGAACAAGAGCGGAACAGCGAGCAGCAGACGGGGCGCGATCGTCGATCCGAACATGGCGATTCGATCCTTACTTCGAGGACGGACGGCGAACAACGGATCGTTAGATTAACCGAACGCGAGTTCGCACCCAAGCCCCCGGCGCGGTTCCACTCCGAGAATCAAGGCGACGCATCAATCGATCGCCGACGACGCCCCGCGCCGCTTCCTCCCGCTCGTCGAACGCTTTATGTTGATCGCTTGGAATCGATCGCAATCCGCGACCGACGCCGACCGAGCTTGATCCGAGGCGATCCCGCCAGGATCGTCGCGATTCGGGACGAGGCGTCCCGGCGACGGCCGACGAATCGTAAGAAAACAAATATATATATGATTAATAAATATGATTCAAATCATGAATCGAGCGATCGTGAGGCCAAGACTTTTTGCGAGTTCTTCGCGGGGATCGGCCTGGTGCGTGCGGGGCTCGAGCCTTCGGGCTGGCGGTGCGTTTATGCGAACGACGTCGATTCTAAAAAGAAAGAATTGTATGAAAATCGTTTTGGATGCGACGATCGATTTCATCTCGGCGACGTCTGGAATACGAGCGAGGTCCTGGATCGAATCGTCGATCGACCGTTTTTGGCGACGGCTTCTTTCCCGTGCGTCGATCTATCCCCCGCGGGACATCGTCGCGGATTCGAGGGCGAACATTCATCGACATTCTTTGGATTCGTCAAGATCCTCGCCGCACTCGGCGAACGCAGGCCCAAGCTTGTTCTGCTGGAAAACGTGACGGGATTTTTGACCTCAAAAAACGGCGCCGATTTTAAAGCCGCGATTCGCTCTTTGTCCGAGCTTGGTTACGCGATCGACGCGTTCACGCTCGACGCGAAATACTTTGTTCCGCAAAGTCGTCCGCGGGTTTTCGTCGTTGGAATCGACCGAGATCTCGAGGCGCCGGGGGCGATTCGCGCGAACGCGACCGATTGGTTCGGCGAAGGTTTTGATCGCGCGATCGACCGCGCCGACGCGTCGATCCGCCCGCGTCGAATCCTTCCGCTCTTGCGGTCGATCGACCCTCCCCCCGAACTCATCGCCTTCCATATACCCAAGCCGATCGCAACGATCCCCCCGCTCGTCGACCTGATCGATCTCGACCTCGACCAAAAATGGTGGGACGAAGCTCAAGTTCAAAAACATTATCTCATGATGAACGATAAGCATTGCGCGATCGTCGACCGAATGATCGCCGCGGGAGAATCGTTCGTGGGGACGATTTTTCGTCGCAAACGCGGCGGATCGACCCGCGCCGAGGTTCGGTTCGACGGTTTGGCGGGTTGCCTGCGCACTCCGCGCGGCGGCAGTGCGCGCCAGATCGTGATCGCGATCGATCGGGGCGTTTTACGGATGCGCTGGATGTCGCCGCGGGAATACGCAAGGCTTCAAGGCGTCGGCGATTACCCGCTCGTGGAGAACGAGGTTCAAAACCTGTTCGGTTTCGGCGACGCGGTTTGCACGCCCGTGATCCGTCATATTGATCGATATATACTCACCCCCGTATTCGATCATCGCTCGAATTCGATCGAGCCGGGGCTCGCCGGGGGGGAGTCGGATCAACGACCAGAAGATCCAATTATTTTGGCATAGGTTGATAGGCGAGCCAGAGCGAGCGGAAGTAGCGGAGGACGCGTTCGGGGTCGGGGCTCGACGGGATTTCGGCGAGGGTGAAACCCGAGTAATCGTGGGCGGAGAGGAGCGCGAAGAGTTCGCGCCAGGGGTATTGTTCGTCGAAGAGATCGCGGAGGTGAACCTCGCGTATTTTGGCGGCGAGGAGCTTGAAATTCGCGGCGATCGTCCCGTCTTTAGAAACATCGGTCGGATTCGAATTCCAGCAAACGAAGACGTTGGAATGATCGGCGTGCGCGATGATTTTGGCGCAATTGGGGGGATCTTGAGTGACCGCGCCGTGCACCTCGAGTCGAACCTCGACGCCGAAGCCGACCGCGTATTCGCCGACCTCGCGAAGCGCCGCGCCGATTTGCTTGAACGTCGCCTCGCGATCGGCGCCTTTGGGAACGCCGTTGGGTCGGACCTTGATCCCGGGCGAACCGACGTCGTGCGCCAAGCGAACGTACTCTTTCGCCCCCTCGACGTTCTTTTTGACGACCGCGGGATCGGTCGACTGAAATTCATACGTGCTCCCGAGCCCCGCGAGCGCCACGGGAGAATCGGAGAAGCGTTTTCGCACCTCCTTACGCTCGTCCGAAGAAAGCGAGATCTCGACACCGTGGGCGTGCGTCGTCCTCAGTTCGACCCCCTCGTAACGGAGAGCGTCGAGCCGTTTGAAGATCGTATCAAGATTCCAATCTTTGGCGATATCGTATGTAACAATGCCTAGTTGCATGTTCATGATCCTTTGCGATTGAACGCCTCGGTCGGTTCGAGCGAGAGCCCGCACAAAATGAATGTCGCGGAATCGATTCGCCGATTCAAGCGGCGATCCGGGCGATTCGCGCTTTGGAGTGCGATCGGTTGGATCGCTCGTTCGGGGTCGGCTTCGTCGCGCTCAATCGTGAGCGATTCGGCCCGCGTGCTCGCCGTTCGGTCGCGCTCGATCGCTCCGGTGGGGACCCGCGAGCGTCGACGCTCCGGGATCGATCGCGGCGACGATCGCCGCGGCCACCCGACGCGTCGCGCCTGGATGCGCGAATCGTTCCCGCAATACCTCGATCCGCGCGATCGCGGCTTTCCGCGCGGTCGCGTTCGTCAGCCACTCGAACGCACGCCCCGCCATCTCGGTCGAAACGTCGCGGCTCGTCAAATATTCGGGAAAAACCTCGTCGTCGGCGAGCAGGTTCACCAAACTAATATATTTCGACTTGATAAATCGGCGCGCCACGAACAGATCGAACGGTTTGATTTTATAGACGACGACGGTCGGTTTGCCTTCGACCATCAGTTCGAGGCCGACCGATCCCGAAACCGCCCACGCGATCTCGGCGATCCGGACGATCTCGGCGGTCTTGCCCGAAAGGACTAGAATGGCGCGCGCGAATCTGC
>JAKBCQ010000108.1 GCA_021807585.1 Planctomycetota bacterium
GGTTTCCGTTCTGCTCGAATCGGTGCAAACTCGTCGATCTGGGCCGGTGGATCGACGGCCGATACGTCGTCCCCGGGGTCGAGGTTCGTCCCGAGCCCGATCCCGCCGCCTCGAGTGAGGAAGAAAACGAAGAGTAAGGCGACGATCGGCAAGCCTCAGAAAAAAAATCCGTCATCGCATGAAAGCATGTTCCTGCGAAGACGGATCAAAGTGTTGATTTTATTTATCCGAGCGATCGCGGTCGTCGAATCAGCTCAATCGATGATCGGCGATCTGGACGAGTTGCGCGACGGGGAGCCCGAACGGGCAAGCTTTTTCGGCCGCGGCGAGATCGGCGGTCGCGAGATCGCGAGCCTCCGCGGGGAGCGCCTGATAGAGCGCCCGAGCTTCTTGCCGCTTGCCGTAAGCCGTGTAATAGCGAAGGTAACGGAGGACCGTCGCCACGGGAACGCCCTTCGCCGCGGTCTCGCACAGGTGACCGCAACCGTGACAATACATGTTCGCGGTTTTAAGACGATGCTCTTCGAGAAGCATCGCCTCTTTCTTGGTGAGCGGATCGTTGACCGCGCCCATGTTCTCGCGCAGTTCGGTTCGATTCGTCATCTCGCTGACGACAACCTGCATCCGTTGATCTTGATAAACCGCCTTGATCGCCGCGACTTCCTTCTTGAAGCCTTTCTCTTTGAGCGCGTCGATCTTGTCGGGGAAGCTCTCGGCGCCTTTCTGCGTCTTCATCGCAATCAGGCCGAGATTCGCCTTCGACGCCTTGTCGATCGCGCGCTGGAGCTTGTCGTGATTGACGAATCGGAAGTTGTATTGGAACATCACTTGATCAAGCCAACCGACTTCGGCGGCGGCCTCGAGGATCTCGGGAAGCATCGCGTCGTGGCAGCTCAACCCGGCGAAGCGGATCTTGCCCGATTTCTTGAGCTTCTCGAACGCCTTCTTCATGTCGGGATCGCGCAACGCCTCGATCTGACGCCCCGACATGCCGTGGAGGTAAAAGCTATCGGCGTAATCGGTTCGAAGCCGCTTGAGGCTTCCCTCAAGATGCTGTTCAAGCGATTTGTGGATCGCCTGCTCGCCTTTAATGCGTCCATACTCGTGAGTTTTCGTCACAAGATAAAGTTGCTTGCGCGTTCCCGTGCGTTCGATGACTTCGCCGAGCGTCGACTCGGAAGTCCCCCGTTCGTACCCCTCGGCGGTATCGATGTATTTGATGCCCGAGAAAATCGCCGCCTGAACGAAGCTGGGGGAAAGCGTCCAAGACGTCCCCATGCCCAGCTTGGTTACTTTCTCGCCGGTTTTGCCCAGCGTGACCAGCGGAAAGTTGTTATCGGGTTGCGGAGCGGCCAAGAGCCGGCTCGCCGCGCCGACCGCGACTCCGGTCGCCGCGGTCGTCTTGAGGAACTCTCGTCGACCGTTCCCACGATTGCCACACGTTTCGCTCATCGGCTCACCCCCACGTCGTGTCGGACGCGTTGCGTTTGAAGCGGATCGGAATCAACCACTCAAGGCGTCCATTCTGAATCGTCGGCCGCGCCGGGTCAACAAAGATTTAACGGAACACCTTCGGACTGATGTTTGTCAAACACGCTCCGCGACCCGTCGACCGAGTTCGTCTCATGAGCGACTTCCCGCAAGAATCAGGCCGCCGGATCGTCGATCTCGGCGTCAAACACCGATTGAGCGCATCGAACGCATGCGGAGGGCGTCTCGCCGGCGATGCGTTTGATGCTCGCAACGGAGATCGCCGGGAAATCGTGAACCGCCGCTCGATTTCAACCGCCGATCGCTCTCGGTTTGGCTCGCTTGCGGCCGATTTCAGGAGATCAGCCTGAAACATCAGCATGTGCTAACTAACCATACATGAAGCATCAAGCACGATATCGATCATTTCGGCAACGGCGGCAGGTCGATCGAGCTTTCAAGCATCGGCGGAGCGGCGCCTCCCGAAGATCCCGCACTCGCCGCCGACGAACCGCCGCTCGCTCCCGAAGTCGCGGCCCCGGCTCCGCTTGCCGCCGAGCCCGCTTGACCGCCGCCGCTCACGCTCGACGCCGCGGCGGGTTGCGTTTGCGTATCGGAATACGCCGAGATCGAACTCGCGACATTGCGCGTTCCAGGGGTTTGACGGTCGGGGCGGAGCGAGAGAATGTTCTGCTCTCCCACGGGCGCCTCGGGAGCGACGGGACCGGGATACGGAGGCAGCGTTCCACCGGGCGCGGGCAAAGGCATCGTCGAAGGCGGTTCGGCGTTCGGCGGAGCTTGGGTGGGAACAGGATCGGGGAGACTCCCGCCCGATCCGCGAGTCGGATGATAAGGACCGTTGGGCGGAATCGGCAGAATGCGATGAGCCGCTTGTTGATCCTTGGCCTGCATGTAAGCTTTCTTGGGACTCGGCCCCTCGTTCACCGCGATATTATCGTAAGCGAGCAGCGTTCCCTTCGCCTCCTCAAGCGCGACGATCGACGTATTATAACTTGTTTTAAATTGAGCTTCTTGAGCCACGGCGCTCGCCCACTGACTGACCGAATCGAGATATCGGTCGATCGTAATTCGGCCCACCTCATACTGAGCCTGTTGCACATTGAGACGTTGAGCCGCCGCGGCCCGGAATCGCCCCGCCACTTTGAATTGCTTGTAATTCGCATCGACTTCAAGGAAGAACCGAGCCAGCGAGTGAGTCGTTTGGTGCACGACTTGTTGCAGGAAAGCGCGTTGCCGGAGGAGCTGATATTGATTGTTCCTGACGTTCGCCATCGGCGCACGCATACCGAGCGGCATGGCGAACTGGAAACCGACTTGCCAGTTCTGGAAGTCGCGATAAAGCGCCGCTTCGGAAAGCAAGCCCGCCTGCGATTGCAGGTTCGACATCGTCGGGTTCAACGCCCTGATCGCGGCGCCCGTCATCACGGCTTCGGAAGAAGATAGGTTATGACCTAGGCCGTTGAACTGATACAAAGCGTTGAAATTGAGCACGGGGAGGAGTTGATTGCGGGCGACGAGCACTTGAAGCTCGGCGATTCGCACAAGGAGCTGCTGCTGAACGATATCGGGCTGAAAGGTCGCCATTTGCGCGACGCTCGATTCCCAATCGGGCTTGAGTCGCGCCTCGGTGGGCGCCGTGACGGGAATGATGCGCCGATTATCCGCGGGCGGAAGCCCAAGGATGTTGCGCATCTGCCGCTCGGTCGTGATCAAATCGGAGGTCGCGGTGACGAGATCAAGACGAAAGCGTTCGAGGTTCTGTTGAGCCTCGGCGAGATCCGCGGTCGTCCGTCGACCGACCTCGTACTCGGCCTGAACGCGTTTGAGGATCTCCTCGCCGAGCGCGAACGCCGTTTCTCGGCTCCAAAGTTGAATATGTTGTTGAGCGAGCGCCCAATATTGTTGTTCAATTGATCGTACCATCGCCATAACCGACGCTTTGAACCGCCAGACCGCGGCGTCGGCGTTGATGCGGGCGATCACGATCGGCGCCCGGTTCGCCTCCAATCCCGCGGGACGAGGAGCGGCCTGCCCGGGAAGCGGTGCGCTACCTAGCAACGGATGAACCAAAGACATCTGCGTGTTCGTGGTGTAAGCCGACGGATAAACGTTGATCGGGCTGTTCGTATATGTCCAGTTGATGTTGTGAGAAACGGTGAATTGCGTCCCCGTCGCTGCGATTTTTTGAACCTGCGCGGTGTATTGTGCGGTTTGTTGATCGAAAACGACGGGGATTTTCACCGCCGAGAAGACGCCCGCGGCGAACGAGTTGTTCACCGGGGTGACGCTGCTTCCCCACAATAAGTTGGTGGTGAACGCGGTATCGAAGAATGAGAGCGCGGTCGCGATGCCCGTTTCTTGGATCGCGGGGTCGTAAACCGTGGCGAGCGTTCCCGCGCCGAGGGCGCTCGCGACACCCGCTCCCGCTCCCGTGTTGAGGGGGGTCGGCTCGAACCCGCCGACCGGAATCCCCTGGGCGCCAAGCGAAATCACGCGGACGGTCTCGGAATTCTCGAGCCCGATCCGGATCGCGTCCTGGAGTGTGAGTTCCCAGATCTCGAGCGCCTCGGGATTATCGGTCGTCCTTGGCGGCGCCATCTTCGGCAGCGGTACCGCCATCTGGCTCATGAAGTTCGCCTGCTTCACCTCTTGATCTTCCTGCGCGATCGTCCCCATCGCGTCGTGGGGAACGGTTTTCGACTCGTCGATATACGGTAGCCTGCCGCACCCGGCGATCATCGCCAATGCGCCGCAGGCGAGCGTCGTCAACCGTTTCCGCCCAGGAAAAATCCATCGCATGGCCGAACCGTCCTTGCCTTTTATCGCCATGTGACTCGCCGTGACCCCGCGATATTGAACGCCCAACACGCCGCTCCCTCCATCTTCCCTGACGAACGGGACACAACGGTTACCGGACGTTTCAATCCGCGACTCGCGCAAACCATCGCGGCGGACGCCCCCAAACCGAGGGAACGCCACTCTCCGGTCCAGGGTCGAAACGACGCCTCGCGGCGTCATCGCTCCCCGTTCGATCTCAATCCGAACAACCGATCGGTCGCTCGAACGAGAATCCCATACATCCAACACTATCGGTCGGGAAACCTCGGAGACTTGATCCGATTTGGCGGGCTGTAACGATTTCATCGAGTTTGACGCCGATTCGACACAAGGCCGAACCGGCTTCGACGGATCGATTACAAAACCCGCAGTCGCCGGAGCGCGATGGATTTAATCAATTACCCGATTTCTGACCAGTTCAAAAAATCGAGAGAAGGGAGAATTTCCACCTCAAGTGGACGCCGACCGATCGCGTCTTCCCGAAATCGACCGATCGGGCCGCATCGCCGGCGCGACGTCAAAGCGCCGTGAAGCGTGAGATTCGCGACGATTTTCACGGATTTCGCCGATCGATCGGAGGGAGACGTTGTGAAAAGAAGAACAGGAAATCATCCGCCGGACGTGGGCTTGTGTCGACGCCCTCGACCGAGTTCGCGACGTCGCTGGAAATAACGGCGGATCGCGACGATCTCGCCGACCTCGGTCCGGTCGATCGCGTGACCAACGAACTGGAGCGCGTAACCGCCGAGGAAACACGAAAGCGCGAAGAGGAAAACGGGTATCGACAACAAAACGATATAAACCGGAATCAACAACACGCCGACGATCGTCGGTGGGATTCCCACGATATGGAGAACCAAACTGACGGGATGCCGGTGCCGTTCGAGCCAGTTTTCAACGATCGGCGCCGGAGCGTGAGGAGGACAAATCATACATGGATATCCTAATATAACCTCGATTCTTCGTCGACTTGACGCGGTCGGTTCGAGGCGATTACGATGTTTGCCGGTCGTGATCGTCGCGCCGTGTCGAGCCTCACGCGAAACCCTCCCTGTCACGATCGTTTGATTCATAACACGCCCGAACGTCGCTCGACAAGACGGTCGGAACCGTCGCGATCGACCGTTTTCCTCTTCATGCTTTCGAGTTAGGTTAAGCACATGACGCATCAGGTTACATTGATTCCAGGCGACGGCGTCGGTCCCGAACTCGCCGAGGCGACGCGAATGTGCGTCGACGCGACCGGGGTCGCGATCGAATGGGACGTACAGGAGGCGGGGGTCGACGTGATGGAGCGGCTTGGCACGCCCGTCCCCGACAGCGTGCTCGAATCGTGCCGCCGAACCGGCGTGGCGCTCAAGGCGCCGATCACCACCCCCGTCGGTACCGGATTCCGGAGCGTCAACGTTTACTTGCGTCAGGCGCTTGATCTATACGCGTGCGTTCGGCCCTGTAAGCACTACGAAGGCGTGCGCACGTCGTTCGCCTCAAGCAAAGTCGATCTCGTCATCGTGCGGGAAAATACCGAAGATTTGTACATCGGCTGCGAATTCGAGCGCGGCAAGCCCGAAACCGAGGAATTGATCGCGACGATCAAACGCCTCACGGGTAAGACGCTCCGCTCCGATTCGGGGATCTCGATCAAACCGATCTCGGTCACGGGAAGCGAGAAGATCGTCAAATACGCGTTCGATTACGCCCGCAAGCACGGCCGAAAAAAGGTCACCAGCGTGCACAAGGCGAACATCCTCAAATTCTCCGACGGCCTCTTTCTCGAGATCTCGCGCGAGGTCGCCAAGCAGTATCCCGACATCGAATTCGAAGATCGCATTGTTGATAACATGTGCATGCAACTCGTGCAAAAGCCCGAGCTTTACGATGTGTTAGTGCTTCCCAATTTGTACGGCGATATTTTGTCCGATCTGTGCGCCGGGCTTGTCGGCGGGTTGGGGGTCGCTCCCGGAGCGAACATCGGCGCCAAGGGGGCCGTCTTCGAGGCGACTCACGGGTCGGCGCCCAAGTACAAGGGTCAGTGGAAGATGAACCCGACCGCGCTGATCCTCTCGGCGGTGCTCATGCTCGAATATCTCGGCGAAGTCGAAGCCGCGAACCGGCTCGAGACCGCGGTCGCCAAGGTGATTCGCGAAGGGAAAGACGTCACCTACGACCTCAAACCTCATCGCGACGACCCGACCGCGGTCGGCACGCTCGAAATGGCCCGCGCGATCATTAAAGCAATGCAAGCGTAATTATGGGTTTCAAATCGAAAGGATTCGACGAGCACGCGTTTCGCCGCTTGATCGCGGGCGAGACGCGCGGCTTGGGCTCCGCGCTCGCTCGGATGACTCTCAACGTTCCCGCCGCGGGCTATGAACTTGCGGTTCGCCTCCGCGGTCTCGCTTTCGACCGCGGCTGGAAGCGCATTCATCGAGCGCCCGTTCCCGTCGTTTCGATCGGCAATCTCACCCTTGGAGGGACGGGAAAAACCCCGTTCGTCGAGTACACCGCGAGCAAGCTTCGCCGGCTTGGCGTTCGAGTCGCGATCCTCAGCCGAGGCTACGGCGCCGATCGAGGCGTTAACGACGAGGCGCTCGTTCTCGAACAAAACCTCGACGACGTCCCCCACTTGCAAGATAAAGACCGAGCAAAAATCGCGGCGATCGCTGTCCAAGAACTCGAATCGCAGACGCTCATCCTCGACGACGGCTTTCAGCATCGAAGGCTCGCACGCGATCTCGACATCGTACTCCTCGACGCGCTCGATCCCTTCGGCTTAAATCGCGCGTTCCCCCGCGGAACCCTCCGTGAACCCGTATCAGGTTTAAAAAGAGCACATATTATTGTGCTTTCTAAATGCGATTTAATTGATCGGACCGAGCGCGATCGGATTTTCGCGCGGGTTGCGCGATTGATTCCCAATTTGGCCGACCGCTGGGTTGAGGCGCGACACGCACCGCTCGACGTCGGTGATTGCGATTCGGCCCGCGGGCCGCTCGAGTCGCTCCGCGGGCGTCGCGTCGTCGCGTTCTGCGGGATCGGCGCCCCCGCGAGTTTCCAGGCCACGCTCGCGAGCCTCGGCGTATCGGTCCGCGCA
>JAKBCQ010000109.1 GCA_021807585.1 Planctomycetota bacterium
TCGTTTCGGGATGTTTCTCACTCGACCAAAGTTCGGCGAGCCGATCATCGTCAAGAAACGCCGCTGAAAGATTCGATTGTGCGTCGAGATCGACGGCGACGACTTTGACCCCGAGCTCCTGGAACATCCAGGCGAGATGATAGACAAGGGTCGTTTTACCAACGCCGCCTTTATTGTTCAAAAAAGCGATTGTTTTCATGTTTTTTTCCAGATGGTGATGAGAAAATGATTCGCTCCGATGAGAACGCACAAATCGCCTCGCAGATTTTATCCTTATCTTTTGGCGATACCGCGCGTTCGGCTCGATCGGACTCGAGATCGGTTAACAATCGCTCCAATTCGGTCTTTTCCATCGCGTCGCTCTTTCTGTTCACGCGTCCGATTGTCACCCGCCGGCAATTCGCCTTCCAAAAGATGCATCATAATCGATTTCAACTCAAATCGACATCGTTCGCTCGGCTCGGTAGCTACATGAAGGACACTGCTCGTCGTCCCGTGTTCTATTGAAGGCCATATTCCCGACAGATTCGTGAACCGCTCGTTTACTCGCCGATTCGCGACGATATCGGATTCGACCCATCGGTGTTACGAAAGGTGTTGAAATATAAGATCAGCGGATTCAAAGCAGCAGATTCGTCAAGCCGACGTTCCATAGACGTGAACAATCAAGCATTATTAAGTGTTCGGTAACAAATTCATGATTCATCAATTAAGAATTTCTAAATAATCTTTAGCTCTTGGATCGCCCATGCAAGCCGGGACGCGATTCGAGGTTTAAGGTCGAATCGCGTTCCCTTTTGTCGTTTCAATCAATGATCGATCGAGTCGATTATTACGGCAGATCGATCGACTGCAAGTTGAACGCGCCGTCGGCGGCCTGCGTGAGGATCAGCGCCTGGTTATCGCCGAGCTTATCAAGCTGAACGACCCCCTTGAGCCCGCCGATCGTCTCGTACGTCAGCCCTTGCTTGTCGGGAACGCGCGCCGTGATCGGAGCGAGCGTCCCGGCGTCTTCGGTCTCAACCTTCATCACGCCGCGACTGCTGTTCGCCAGGAGCAAATACGTTTTGCCTCCCTTGGCATACGTAATCATATCCAGTGGACGATTGCGATTGCCGAGTTCGGCGATCGTCGTCCCTTTGACATGCGACCCGGGCTTGAGCGCCGCGACCGGAACCTTGACGATCGGCGTGCATGTATAAGCCGCCATCAGGTAGGATTCACCTTTGATCGCAAACGGTACGAACGTCCGAATCGGCGATTTCGTTTCCAGACGACCGTGCGAACCGTGATAAATCTCGACGCTCGCCTCATCAGCCGACTTCTTGAACGGGAACGGAATCATGAGGAACTTCGACGAGAATTCCTCATTCGAAAGCCTTGCGACATAAAGCTTACCGTCGAGATACGCGATGTCGGTGATCGCATCGGATCGGAGCGATTGGCCCATTTGTTTGGCGTTCGCATCGGGAGGATTCGCCAGATCGACCTTGGCGAAGGGGATTTTCTCGAGCGCGACGATCTCGACCTTACCCGACCGATCGGCGCGAACGAGAACGGGCGCCGCGTCGGGTCCGCGACCGCGCGACACCGACAAATACGCCTTGCCCGAAATCGGATTGACCGCGAGGTCGTTGATTAAAAGATCGCGCGGTTTGACGCCGAGCGCGCCCGCGATCTTACCGTCGATACCTTCGATCTGAAACGTTCCGCCGACGGGGCCCGGGGATTGATCGCCGGTGTCGATCGCGACCAGCGCCGAGCCCTGCGAATCGCCGATGAAGAGGATCCCGTTGGGACCAAAAGCCAGAGCTCCCGCGGATTTAAGACCGGGATCGCCGGTTACGAGCCCCTCCCCAGAATCTTTCGCCAAGGCGGCCGAACCGATCAGGAAAGCCGCGGCGACCGCCGCGAATTGGATACGCCTCGTCATGGTTGCACCCTTACTGTTAGGAAATCGATTCGTCTCGTCCCTGAGAACCTTCGGAGTGATTGGAAACACCTCTTCATACCGCGTGAGAATCGCCGCCGCAACGGGGTCGAGGAAGAATTTCGGAGGCGTCGGGTTCATAGCCGACGCAAGGGGAGATCCTTCGGCGGGTCGAGATTCCTCGCGAACCTCTTATCCAGAACACATAATCAATTTCATGGATATGTAGAATGTTCATTCTTCCGAATTGAGATTCGCGTTTCCGGTCGGCTCGTCACGCGTTCGAAGTCGCCAATGAGCGAGCACGATCGCCCGACTCCTCGGCCGAATCGACCGGGGCGATGAAAGCCGCGGGCGTAATCGTCCACTCGATCGCGAGCGTCCATGAACCCGAGGAATCGGGCTCGACGATCCATCGAGGTATGATCGCCGACGATTGATAAACACGTTCGATTCCCGCCTCGCTGCCGTTGATCGTCTCGATCGGATATGTCCATAAAGCCGCGGTTCTCGACCACGAAAGCTCGCTCGATACATCGAGCCAGTGATCGACCGCGGCGATTCGATCGGTCGAGGCGAGGTCGAGCGTCGCATCGAGAAAACCGAGCCGTTCGCCCGCGCCGTCGCGGTAATAACGGTCGTCGGCTCGACCCGCCATCGACGCGAGCTGAAACTCAATCGCGAAATTCAAACGTGAATGCTCTGGTATCTGTTCCAGAACATATTCGATCAATAAGCGCGGACGTCCCGCGTCGATCGTCACGTTTTTTCGGATGACGATCGGGTGATCGCCCGCCGAACCCGTTCGCTCCATCGCGAGGACGACGCGATTCGCGCCGCGACGAACCGTCGCCGAATACGCCCCCGAAGCGAAATCGCCTCGATCGTGATCCCCTCCCAGACGCACCGTTTCCAGGTTGATATCGAGCGGATAAAAGCGATCGACGAGCGCCTCGAGCGGGCCCGAATCGTAGACGATCGATCGCGACCAAACGGCGGGATCGCCGTTATTTGAATGATGATTGATCTCTTGTCGAAACTCTCGCGCTTCAATTCCTTGATGATAAGGCTCCTGGCGTCGAGCCAGGGTTGATAGAAGATTGACGCGCGCCGATCGCGCGTCGAGCTCGTAAATTCGGCCCCCTCGCGCGGGGGCTATGAACGCGATCAACGCCTCGTTTTCGAGCCTCGCCTCTTTACGCAAATCAATGTTGAAATCGTCGATCTTACACCCGACCCGCGGGCCTTCGCGTCGCTCGACGCGATCGAGCAAGTCGTCGGCGGCGATTAGGCCGCGATAAATCGCACCCCGAAGGTGCGGCAAATAAAGCCCGCCGAACGACCCGTGCCAATACGCGCAGTTGCATTGGCTACGGAAAAGCTCGCGCCTGGCTTCGGCGACGAGCTCCGATTGCGCGGCATTCAAGCCTGCGGCGGTTGCGCAGCCCGCGGCCTCGATCGACCTCAGCCGTTGCGAAACCCCCAGCATTCGCGCGTACATCGCTCGGCTTTCGGGATATTTCGCCAGAAAATTACGCCAAAAGCCGCCGCCGCGTGCAAACCGCATCAGCCGCTCGGCTTGCGGAATACCCCACGCTCCCCGCACCGCTTCTTTAAACTCGAGCGCGGCGGGAGTCTCCATCGCCCATTCAGTCATCTCTCGATATGAACAATCGGGCAGGTAAACCGTCCCCGCGGGAAGCGACTCGAACGCGGCGCGCGCAAGAGTCGTCGTCTCGATCCAATCCGAATTCGCCGCCAACAAATCGAGGAATCGATTCAGCCAGCCAAATCTATAAACATGATCATAAGTTTTTGGCCAGGAGCCGAATTTTTCGCCGTCGTCGGCGTGGACGACGATCGCCCCGGGGTGTTCATCGGCGAGAGTTCTGAGGTAATCGATCGTCGCGTGGGGGTCTGAGAACGGCACGAGGTAGCGAGCGCGTTCGGAGCCGGGGAAAACTTTAAGAATTCGACCTTCGTCGTCGGTAAGGCGGTAGCCGCGGAGGTCGCGATCGGCGAGTCCGGCGCGGAGGAAGTGGAAATCGTCGAGCACGGTGTATTCGATTCCGGCGTCGACCAGATCGACCGCGAGCCGCTGTTCCCAAACGCGTTCGGCGATCCACGCGCCGCGGATCTCGCCGCCGAAAATCGCGGCGAGATAGCGCGAGTAGCTTCGGATCTGTTCGACCCGATCGGCCGCGGGGATCATCGGCAGGATCGGCTCGTAAAACCCGCCGCCGAGGATCTCGATCCGTCCCTGGGCGACGAGATCGGCGACACGCTTGACGTATTCGGGACGACGCTCGACGAGCCACTCCATCAGCGGACCCGACGTGTGCAAAACCGTTTGAATCGAGGGATATCGCTCGATCGTCTCGAGAAACGGCAGATAGCTCGTCCGATAAGCCTCCTCGATCACGCCGTCGAAATTGCCGATCGGTTGATGATTGTGGAGCGCGAATACGAATTTAATTTTGTTCATGTGTATGGGCTATAAGGGATCGATCGGGTCGGCGGTCGGGATCGAGGCGGCGCGAGGTCGCGGCGCGATCCGTCGGGTTCTCGATCGATCCGGTCGATCCGAGCGATGTCGCTCGGCGGATCATCGTTTTTTGTCTTTGGCGGCGCGATTCGATTCGATATCGGCCTCGACCTCGCGAAGGAACGCCGCGGCCTCTTCGGGGGGGACGGGATTGATGTAAAAGCCCGAACCCCATTCAAAGCCCGCGATCTTCGTCAGTCTGGGGATGATCTCGATATGCCAATGATAGTGCGGCAACTCCTGATGATCAAATGGTGCGGTGTGAATGATGTAATTGTACGCGGGGGAATCGAGAGCGTGTTCGATCTGATCGAGCACGCGTTTGAGCGCGCCCCCCAGGTCGTCGACCCCCTGTTTGGGGATGTTCTCGAAATGGCTCGAATGCGCCTTGGGGACGATCCACGTTTCGAAGGGGAAACGGCTCGCGTACGGACAAAACGCGGTGAAATGTGGGGTGTCGAGGACGATCCGCTGCTCGTTGGCGAGCTCCTGGCGGACGATATCGCAATAAATGCAACGACCGCGATAATTATGGAATTCGAGAGCCCCGGTCATTTCCTCCCACACCGAGATCGGCACGATCGGCGTGACGATAAGCTGGCTGTGCGTGTGTTCGAGGCTCGCCCCCGCGGCGGCGCCGACGTTTTTGAACAACATGCCGTGCACCAGCCGATTGTCCTTCTTAAGATCGACCAGGCGATCGCGATAAACCCACAACACCTCGCGGACGTTCTCGTCGCTTAAACGAGCCATTGTTACTTCATGTTTTGGGGTTTCGATAATCACTTCATGCGCGCCGACTCCGGCCATCTGATCGTAGATGCCGTCGCCTCGTTTGGTGAGGTTTCCCTCGATGCGGAGCGCGGGGAATTTGTTGGGGACGACGCGGACGCGCCAGCCGGGCTTGTTGGGAGCGGCGCCCCGATCGCGATACGCGACGATCTCGGGAGGGGTTTTGTCCTCGTGTCCCTCGCAGAACGGGCAGATTCCGGCGACGGGTTGCTTTTGGGCTTCCGCGGCGAAATCGTGCGGTCGCTTGGCTCGTTCGTGAGCGATGATCACCCACCGGCCGACGATCGGATCTTTACGCAATTCCGGCATCTCGCGACCTCGCTTTTTTTGCTGACGATTTCGAAACCTGGGAACGCGTCGATCGTCGTCGCGCTCCCCCCTCCCTCGATCAGAACTTATCGATTCAAACTACATGAGTATGTATCCTTTTTCCGTAACCGATCGATCGTCACACCTGCCACATGATCCGTTCGAAGTCGGGGGTGGGAACGCTGATCTCGAGAATACCCTCGCGGGGGGCGCGGTCGACTCCGGTCTCACCGTTAAACAGTTCAACATAAAAGCGAACGGTCTCACCGGGTTTGGTCTTCAACCTCGAGAACGGAATCGCGAGTTCAAGGATTTTTCCGGTCGCGGCTTCGAGATCGTCGCAATCGACCTTGTGTCCGAGCCGATGGAACGAGATTCCGGGGCGCCTGGTCGCCGGGCGATCGATGCGGATCTCGCAATCGGCGGGATCGACGAACGCGATCCGCGCGCGGTCGCACTCGGCGAGTCGATCCCGCGCCGCGCCCGCGAAATCGAGGCGAATGAACAATTTCTCGACGCTGAAGCCGAATCGGACCGAGGCGACAAGGCCTTTCGTCACCTGCGTCATCGTTCCCCCCTTCTCGGCGCCGCAAATGTATATCGCCGCGTTGATCCATTCAAAATACGACGTTTCGCCGTCGACTTTCACCTTGAGCAGGCTGTTGGGATCGTCGTGCGTCGGCCTGGCCCGCGACGCGCGGGAGATCGGCGCGAAAAGCGATCCCGGCGGTTCCTGATCAAGCAATACATAAACATTACGGAGATGCTTGCGGAAAAGATGATCAAATAAAGCATCGAGTGCGCTTGAGTGATCGTCGCCGTACCACCAGAACCAATCCGAGCCTTGGGCGATGTAAAGCTCCTCCCAGGCGCGGTCGATCGCGGATTGATCGCGGCGGCCCGAGTTGGTTTCGTCGACGAGGAATTGACGCGTTTGATCGAGCGCGTCCCACGCGCGGTTGTCTTCGTCGTGGCCGATCCAGATCGCGAAATTGTGGCTGATCCAACTTCCCGCGAAGAGCCTGGGAACGGTATCAATCGGCGGATGTTCGCGCAAGTAATCGCCAATTTTAACGGGCTTGATTTTGTGGTCGCGGGCCGCGGATTGATAGAGCGAGCGGAGGAACGAGACGCCGCCGTCGGGGTAATATTCCCAGCAGTTTTCGCCGTCGAGGATCACCGGGACGAGGGTTGAATGTTGCCGGCAGCCGTCGCCGATCGCGTGCAGCTTGCCGATAAAATCGGCCGCGGCGGCGTGTCCCGGGCTCCGCTGATAATGAAAGCCGATCTGATCCGACAGCGCGTGGTCGCGGAAGACGATCGCGAGTTCGTCGTTCCCCTCCTTCGCCTTCCACGGTCGATACAAGAGCTCGGGATGGCGAACGTGGCCGCGGCCGTCGCGGCCGATTTTACCCTGGGTCGAGCAACCAAGAATCTCCTCGTCGGTCGCGATCCATTCGATCCCGTGACGTGCCAAAAGGGGAATGATATCTTGACAAACCGATCCTTCGCTCGGCCACATTCCCTTGGGAAGCGCGCCGAATCGTTCGCGGTGGCTCGCGACGGCGCGACGGACGTGCGTTTCGGCGTCGTCGGGATAATTCGACCGCGACGAACGGGGAAGCTCGACCCCGGGCATCGCCTCCCTGCTCGATCGCTTGTCAAGCAATAATGGAATGATTGGATGATAATACGGCGTGGTCGTAAGTTCGATCTGGCCCCGCTCGGCGAGCTCGCGATGGAGCGGGATCACGCGGTTGACGATCTCGCGCTGGATCTCGAGCAATCTGGTTTTGTCGGCTTCGGAATAATGACGTTCCTTGGCCTTGAATTCGGCGAGTT
>JAKBCQ010000110.1 GCA_021807585.1 Planctomycetota bacterium
CGCCGCCGAAACGTCGGTGTATTCGGAGTCGATCGTCGTTTCGAGCCCCTGGATCCGGTTGAACGTCGGCGTCGGCGGGACCTCGATCCGCGGCTCTTTGCCGAAGGCGATCACCCCCGCGAGATCATCGGCTCGCTTTTGACGAATAACGGCTTGATTGATATATTCAAGCATCGGTCCGCGCCATTCGCGCGGGACGCTTTGCGAAACGTCGAGGAGGAACAGCGTCGTCATGCGGTCGCTGGTGCGAACCGCCTGAAGGCGGGCGAGCGCGAGCACGATCAGCGTGATCACCGCCGAGCGGATCAAAATCGCCGCGGCGCGACGCGATTTCCCCAGCCCCGCCAGGCTTTTTCGGCTCAAGAGCACCACGGGAGGAAGGCAGACGACAAGGAGGATCAGCCACCAGGGCCGACCGATCGCCGTCGCGGTTCGCGCGAGCATCGATTCCATGATCGGTTGTTTGATCCTTTATTACATATGAAACCGCTGCACGCGGTGATTGTTGGAATCGATCACGAAAACCGTCCCGCGACGATCGACCGCGAGCGCCCAGGGATTGTTCAACTCGCCGGGCGATCGTCCCGGCCGACCCCAAATACCCAGCGATTTCCCCTCGCGTGAGAACTTCTGCACGCGTTGATTCCCATATTCGCACACGTATAAATCGTCGTTCGGGCCGAGCGCGACGTCGTAGGGATAAGACATCTCGCCCGCCGCCGCTCCACGCCCCCCCCACATGCGAATGAGGTTTCCCTGTGTGTCAAAGACCTGGATTCGATGATTACAGCTATCGGCGACGTAAATTCGATCGTTCTCGTCGATCGCCATCGCGCGAGGTCGGAGGAACGACCCGGGAACGGTCCCGTGCCCCCCCCATTGTCTCAGCCACTCGCCCTTCGGTGAAAAGACCTGGATGCGGTCGTTCTCGCCGTATTCGCTCACATAAAAATACCCCGCCTTATCGACGACGACGTCGGTCGGGTAGCCGAACCGTCCCGGGGTGGTTCCTTGAACTCCGTCGCCGATCTGGAAGAGGAGTTCGCCCTGTCGGCTGTAAACGAGTACGCGATAAAAATGCGTGTCGGCGACGAGCAGCCGACCGAGGCGGTCGATCGTCAGCCCGCTCGGTCCGTCGACGTTGAAATCGGGGGTGCGCCAGCCGCGGATAAACCCTCCGTCGCGATCGAACACCTGAATGCGGTCGGTCAGGTCGGTTACGTAGAGCCGATCTTCAGAATCGAGCGCCGCGACTCTTGGTTTGTTCAGCCAGCCGAAACGCGTGCCGTGTATCCCCCAAACTTTGTCGACCGACGAACGAGCTTTCGACTCGCAACCCGACACGCACGCGCACGCCGCGATCAGGCCGGCGGCCGCGATCAAGAATGAGGGAAACGAACGATTCATACGCGATCCGATCCAACGAATAACGAGTCCGCGCGGCGGAGGGGCTCCTCATGTAAAATGTACAAAGAGGAAGATCGACTCCGCAAGTACTACGAGCGTCAAGTCGAGGTGTTTCCAAAACGGGTTCGCGGCCCGCGACCGTCCGCCGGATCCTCGCAATCAAACCGTGGATGAAAAACGCTTGAACCGCTTCACGCCGATTTGCCCGATCGCCGAGATCCCCGACGGACGAGGGGTCACGCGCTTTGTCGGCGATCACATGATCGCCCTGTTTCGTGAAAGGGACCGCGTTTTCGCGCTCTTCGGCCGCTGCTCGCACGAGGGGGCGCCGTTGGGCCGGGGCGCCATCGAAAACGGTGAGGTCGTTTGCCCGCTCCATCACTGGCGATTCGGCCTCGAAACGGGAACGTGCTCGACCTTCCCGGGCCGCGACGTCGACCGCTACGAATGCGAAATCCGCGACGGAATCGTCTGGGTGAAAATCTAGGCCGATTCGCCGGCCTTTCACTCGCCGAGCGAAGGCTCGGCTCGGCCCGCGGATCCCGGAACGTCGACGATCTCGACGCGCAGATCGTCGCGCCGCACGGACGTATCGATCAAAAGGACAATTTCATGACGACCTTTGGTCAATTCCAGATCGGTTTGATCTTTGATCGAAATCGGACGGCCGTCGAGGAGCGTGGAAAGCCCTTGAGTCGAGCGGAAACGGAGACCGACGACCCCCGGGGTCGAAACGTCGATCGCAAATCGGGCAATTGCGCGTGTAAGTTTAGAATTATTAATGGAATCGCTCGGTTTGACGATCGATAAATCGCCGACGGGGAGATCTCCTGAAACCTTGCTGTAAACGGTTCGCCAGGGGATCTCTCGGTTGATCGCGAGAGAATCGGCGGCGGCTTTTCCGCCGAGATCGGACTTTTGGGGCGTATCGGCGGGCGTGTCCCAGCGGCGTACGAACCGGCCGCGCGGGACGGCGTACGCGCCGATTTTCCCCAACTCGGACAAAAATCGAACAAGATCGACGAATTCTCGGCTCGTGAGCGTATCGGCGAGCCCTTCGGGCATCAGCGAGCCCGCGTCTTTCTTCTCCTCGATCGATCCCAGGGGGATCGAGATCTCTTTGCCTTCGGGATCGCGGAGGATCAAATCGGAATCGGTTTGTCTTAGCTTGATCCCGCCGACGACTCGGCCGTCTGAAGTTGCGATTAAAAGCGCGTTGTAATTTTCCTTGACCTTGGCGCCGGGTTTGAGGATCGATTCGATCAGATAATCGACCTGCGCGCTTGCTCCCAGGCTTTCCATGCTCGGGCCGACGCGCCCGCCGGCGCCGGCGATCGCATGACATTTCAAGCATGTGAGATCGCCGCGACGGAAGATCGCCTCGCCGCGGCGGGGATCTCCCTGCTCGCGCACTAAATCGATCATTGCTTTGATTTGATCAGGCGAAAGCGTGAGCGATCCCGTTTGAATCGATCCCGCGGCGACGATCGCGGCGACGAGCGAGGCAGCCGGCGCCCCCGAGGCGCGAACCGTCCGCAACCAGACCCGTGCGGCGTCTTGCGGCAGCGATTTGCCCGCGAGGGCCGAGGCGAGCGCGTCGGGTCCGCCGCGCCGCGCCAGAACCGCCGCGACGGTCGCTTCGCCGCCGTCCGGAACGAGCGGCGCAAGTTCGACGCACGCTTTCGACGCGGCGGCGGGGTTCAATTCGGCCAGCGCGATTGTCGCGTCTTGGCGAACGCGAGGAGAATCGTCGGATTGCGCAAGTTGAATGAGTAATTCTTCGCTTTTTGATCCCTTGAGCCGTGCGATCGCTTCGATCGCGGCGCGGCGGTCGCTCTCGTCAGCGGCGCGGTCGGCCGCGGATTTGGCGATTTCGGCTCGCAACGATTCGATCTTCCACGCGCCCGCGAGCCTGATCGCGGTTGCTCGCGTTTGAACATTGTTGGATTTCAATAAGGTTTTCAACCGATCGACGTCGCCCGCGGGTTTAACGTTCCGTCGGCGGTGCGCTTCAAGGAGCGAGACGAGGATTCGATCGCGGAGTTCGATCGGGGTCGCATCGGCGATCGCGACATCAAGAACCGACGCGAGTTCGTTCGGGCCGCCGAGCGTCGCGACGATCGCGATCGCGTCCGCTTGATCTTTTTGAGGAACCTTCCCCGAGCGAATCGCGTCGAACAGCGGCTTGACGACCGCGGGGGAACCGACCGCGGCGAGAGCGAACGTCATCCGATCGGGTGATCCTAATATCTCGATCTTACCTGATTCGTAGATCGGCAGCCAAATCGGGCTGAGATCGCGCACCGTAAGCCAAAGCGCGTAATCCAAAAAGCGGTCGACGGGACGGTTTAGAGCTTTGAGAGCGATTGCGATCGCCTCGGGGGGTTTGACGTGTCCCAAAACACGAACGGCCTCCAATCTGACGATTGGATGTTCGTCTTCGACTTGAACGCTTAATAGATTGAGCGGGTGTTGAAGTCGTTCAATCCAATCCTGGATGACTCGAGTCGCGGCGCCTCGAACGCGGTGATCGCGATCGCGGAGCAAAGCCTTCAAAAGAGCGGGCTCGGGGACGTCGAACGCCTGATACATCCAGAGCGCCTCGAGTTTATACATCGAAATATGAGGGTCATGAGAATCGAGCGAGGCGACCCATTTCGCGAGTTGAGGGAGAACTTGTCGTTCTCCCCGTTCTTTGAGAACGCGTTTGGCGAAATGGCGGGTCCACGGTTCTTCGGCTTTGAGATTCTCGAGCAATTCGGCGACGGTCGCGTTCACGAGCCGCGGTCTTTCGACGGGCTTGCGTCCTTTCGCGGCGACTCGCCAGATGCGTCCGTGGGTATGATCGCGTCTCGGATCGCGGAAATCGACTTCGCCGTGCTGGATGATCGGGTTGTACCAATCGGCGATGTAAATCGCGCCGTCGGGACCCATTTTGATATCAATGGGGCGAAACGCGCGATGATTTGTTTTAATCAGCTCGGGCGCCTCTTTGGAAGTGAATCCCGATCCGTCTTCGCCGAGGATATAGCGGCACACGCGATTGGCGCGAAAATCGTTTGTGAGAGCGTTTCCGTTCCAATCGTCGGGGAGTGCGCGGCCGCCTAAGAGTTCGAGGCCGCAGTCTTTGGGGCTTCCCGGATTGAGCCCCGCGAGGATTCGAACCGCGTCGGGAGCGGTCGTGTAATACGCCCCCGGGACGACGTAATTGATCCCCTCGCCGAACGCGCCGTCGGTCGCGAAATGGCGGCCGAAGCGGTCGAAATGAAGGCCCCACGGGTTCACCATTCCGTGATAAAAGACGCTCAAATCCATCGATTCGGGTCGAAAACGCCACGTACCGCCGCCGTCAAGCCGACGGACGCCGCGCGGCGTCTCGATTGAACTATGAATATATATCGACTGATTCATGTATAGTCTGCCGTCATATCCCCAGCGCAGCGTATGAAGGATATGATGCGTATCTTCGGTTCCGAATCCCGAGAGGACGACGCGGCGGGTGTCGGCTTTGCCGTCGCCGTTTTCGTCTTTGAGGAAGAGGAGTTCGGTGCTGTTGGCCACGTAGGCGCCGCCGTCGCCGGGTTCGACTCCCGTGGGTATGAGCAGGCCCGAAGCGAACACGGTCGTTTGATCGGCCTTGCCGTCGCCGTTTTTGTCTTCAAGGATCAAGATTTTGTCGTCGGCCTTTTGTCCGGGAGCGATCTGAGGGTAAACCTCGGACGAAGCGACCCAGAGCCTCCCGGCGGCGTCAAAGTTGATCTCAATCGGTTTGGCGAGCAAAGGATCGCCCGCGAAGAGATTCACCTCGAATCCATCGGCGACGATGAACGATTTGCGTTCGACCTCGGGGTCGGGATCGGGGATCTCTTTGAGTTCTCGCTGGGCGTTCGCCAAAGTAGCGAGCGAGAGCAGGATCGCGATCGCGCCGAACGCCGTCATCGATTTTCGCGGGAATCCCTTCGGTCGCGCCCCAAGGCGCGGCGCATATCGGCTCATCGGCCCGACTCCTTAACAATCAATTCGTATGTATGATGAAGCGGCACGCGAAGCTCGGCGATCTCTTTTTCCTTGGCTTCGACGAGCGGATCGAACATCGGGATCTCGCGAGCGTTTTGGCCCTGTTCGTGCTTCCGAAACAGGAATAAGTACGTCTCGTTTTCGGGGCGCCGACGATGAAAATCGAGTTCGTTCTTGGCGACGATCGCGCCGCGGAGTTTTTCGACGCGTTCGACATCGCCGTGAGCGATCGGGAATTGCACGAATCCTTGTGCGTCGACGCGCAAGCGGCTCACTTCGATTCCGTCGATTCGAGCGGCAAATGCAAGTTGTTTCACGTTTTTATTCGTCGCGGCTTGATCGAACTTGACTTTCAGGCCGAGTGAGGCCGGATCGACCGAGGCGATCGCTTCTCGGTTCGCTCGAACGCTTTCGATCTTCCGAGATCCGTCGCCGCCTAATCGAGGATCGAGCGCGCGAAAAGGAAGAAAAGGCATTGATGTTTTGATACGAAATACGACCGCTCCCGGTTTCGAATCGCGCGGACCGGCGTGAAGATCTTGATCGTCCGGGGTCGGCTTGCCCGCGCCGAAATCAACCGCACCGGGGTCGAACGAAAGGCCGAGCGAGCGGCCGATCGCGGTCGCCGCGGCGAAATAGCCGGGTTTCGTCGGATGCACGCCGTCGGTCGTCAAATCGGCTGAAGACGTTTCGGGAGCGTTAAAAAGATCAACGAATCGATATCCGCGTTGAACGGCGATCTTTTGAATCGATTCGATGTAAAGTTTAAGCGAGTGATTATGTTCGCTCGGGTCGGGGAGCGGAGGGGGGAGCTTTTGATGACGGATCGGCGTGATCAGCACGACCCGTCCCGCTTGCGGAACGATCGCGTCCAACAGCGCTCGATACCCCGCCGAGAACGCGGGAAGGCCCGCTTCTCCCGCGAACGATTCGTTCATCCCGTAACAGATGAGCAAAACCGTGGGTTTAAACGCGAGCACGTCCTCTTTTAAATGTTGAAAGCCTTCGGCGGGAGGGCCGAACCGAGCCCGCGCCGAGCCTCGCACATCGTCGCCGCTCCAACCGAAATTGCGAAAAGTCGCGTTCGTCCGGGGAAACGCCGCGGTGAGCATCGTTTCCAGATAACACGATTTCAACTCGTTTTCAAAGAACGCGTCGCCGACAAGTGCGACTCGATCCCCTTCACGAAGGAAAAACGAATCGTCGGCGGCGAAGCCGATCGAAGCGAACGCCCAGACGAACGAAGTGCAAACGAGTAAGAGCCGCACGATCAAATATCTCATAAACCGACTTATCTTAGTATTTAAAGCGGGGTCCACGCGTGCGGATCCGGGCGAGGTTGAATCGGCGGGTTGAATGGATTCAGGGTAATCCGCCGATTGGTTCCGTGTCAATCGTGCCGAGCTTTCCGTCCGATCGCACGGGTTCGTGTCGTCGGTGCTGTGATCGCTTCCATCGATCGGCAAGCTCGATCGAATCGATCGGTTCACCCGTCGGCGGCTAATTCGGATCGTGAGGGGCTTGGCCAAGAGACGTTCGGGTGTGATACTGACGCGATCGACATTCCATCCCCGGCCGTTCGAGGGTCACGCCATGAATCATCGAATCCTTAGCCTTTCCGCAATCGTCTGGATCGCTTCGTTCGCGGGCTCGCGGCTCGTTTTCGCGGATCCTCCCGAGCTCAAGACGCTCGAGATCGGCGCGACCGCTCCCGATTTCGCGCTTCCGGGCGTCGACGGCAAGATTCATCGCCTGAAAGACTTCGCCGACGCCAAGATCCTCGTCGTCGTCTTCACGTGCAATCATTGTCCAACTGCGCAAGCATATGAAGATCGGATTATTAAGCTCGACGCCGATTACAAAGACAAAGGGGTCAAGGTCGTCGCGATTTCGCCCAACAGCCCCGCGGGATTGCGGCTCGACGAACTCGGTTACACCGACGTCGGCGATTCTTTTGAAGACATGAAAATTCGTGCTAAGGATCGC
>JAKBCQ010000111.1 GCA_021807585.1 Planctomycetota bacterium
AAAACAAAAATCGGAACCCGCCTCATAATCCCGTCTCCGTTCGGGGCGCAAAGCCCGCCTCGTGAACCCAAAATTCAAGAATATCTACAAAAATATGAAACAAAATCAAAACGAATTACGATCGGTATCGGACGATAGAGATCGCGCGGCTCACCCCCTCGGTCCGCGGCTTTTGTCTCATAAATCTCCTCGCAAACGCGGAAGAACTTCGCGGGTGCGCCAAGATCGATTTCAATATACGCCGCGCCGTTTCCCTCCGCCACGTACGAGAGGTTTCCAGAAACGTCGCCGTCGCGGCCTTCGAACGCGCGGATATCGGATGAGTTCAATTAACTGAATGTTTATTCAAGTACGATTCGTCTTCGTTCCGGGCTTAAGGATCGCTGTTCTTGAAGCGGGTCTCCGCGCGGTTTTGGGAGGCCGAAGCGTCGAGCGCCGAACGAAGAGACGCAAGCGTTTCGGGTGCGGGCTTGAAATTGCCGGGCCTGTGTCCCTCGGCGATCGCGATCGGAGTCCAACCATATTTATTCTTATGATTCCAAACTGATACTTTTGCGCCTTTATCCGAGAGTAATTTCACCACCTGTGGAAAGCTTTTGTAAGCCGCTCCGTGCATGGCGGTTTCGCCGTTGTCGTCGATCGCGTCGAGTTCGCCGCCGAGTTCGATCGCGAGCGTTACGGCCTCGAGCGCCTCGGGTTCGGTCCCCGCTTCTTCGCCTGGGGCGAGACAGCCGAGCCCCGCTGCGGCCATGAGCGGCGTACTATGATCGACGTTGGGCAAGAGCGGATCGGCGCCGAGTTTCACGAGTTTGCGCATGTAAGCGACGTCGGCGGTCATCGACGCGAGTAAGAATGGAGTCGCCCCCGCTCGATTGAGCACTCCGCGTCCCTTCGATCCCCGCTCGAGACGCAGGTTCACGTCGGCGCCGTGTTCCACAAGTTTATGGACAAATTCGAGACTCGTCATATTTCCAGAGCCGGCGGGCGCCGCGACGCCGTCGTCGCCGTCGCCCCGGTTCGGCTTGCGGACCCATGTTAACGTGTGCAATGGAGCGAAGCCCGATCGTTGGTCGTTGGGATCGGCGCCGGCTTCCAGCAGGACGACCGCGAGCTCGAAATGACCGTTTTCGACCGCCATGATCAAAGGTGAAGTCCCCGTTTCGGGAGACTTGCCCGAAGCCTTCCGCGATCCGATCGCCTGATTGACGTCGGCGCCCGCTTTGAGCAAAACTCGTACGACGTTTGTCTTCCCTTCGCGCACCGCGAAGAGCAGGGGGGTGAACCCCGATTTCAACGGCGTCCGAAAATCGGCGCCGGCTTGGATCAGCGTTTCAACGACTTCGGCGTGCCCCTCGTCCGCGGCCCAGATCAGAGCCGTCTGGCCCCGCCGTTCTTTGGCGTCGACTTCCGCTCCGCGAGATAAAAGCGCTTTCACACAACCAAGCTTTCCCGTGCGCGCCGCGGTCATCAACGCCGTTTCGCCGCCGCGGAGCTTCGTGTTCGGATCGGCGCCCGCCCCAAGCAACAGCTCGACGAGCGACTCGTCGCCGTTCGCACACGCCAAAGAGAGGGGCGTCGCGCCGTATCGATTCGAAATACGAACATCCGCCTTGGCGTCGATCAACAGCTTCGCGGTCTCGAGATCGTCGCGATACGCGGCCCAGTGGAGCGCCGTCATCCCGTCGACCTGAGCCTGATTCGGATCGGTACGCCGCTCGATCAGTTCGCGCACGGTCGCCCGATCCGACCGCTCGGCGGCGTCGGCGAGCGGCGCGTCGGCGCGCGCGGCGAGCGAGCCGATCGACGCGATCCAAACGACCGCAAGCGAACCCGCGACGCACCGATTGCGCCGCATCGTGATCATGTTCTTCATAATTGAATGATTAAACATGCGATGATATTCATGCCTCATAATGCAAGCGGTTCCAGCAGTTCGTCGACCTTTCCCGCGCTGTCGGCGAACGAATCGATCTTCACGCCGACCTTGTCGAGCAACGTGAGGTGAAGATTGGCGAGCGGGGTCGGCTTTTGGTAGCGGACGTGCCTGCCGCCGCGCATCTCGCCCGCGGCGCCCCCCGCGACGACGATCGGTAAGTTCACATGATCATGTACGTTCGGATTCCCCATGCCGCTGCCGTAAAGGTAAAGCGAATGATCGAGCAGCGATCCGTTCCCTTCGCGAGTCGCCTTCAACTTGGCGAGAAATTCGGCGAATAGCGAGATATGGAATTGATTGATCTTCGCGACCCGCGCGATCTTGGCGGGATCGTCGCCGTGGTGCGTCAGCGGGTGGTGCGGATCGGGGACGCCGATCTCGGGATACGTCCGTCCGCTCGTCTCGCGCGCCAACTGGAACGTGATCACCCGCGTCACGTCTCCTTGTAACGCCAGCACCTGAAGATCAAACATCAACCGCGCGTGATCGGCGTACGAGGCGGGAACGCCGACGGGACGATCGAGATCGGGAAGAGCGTCGTCTTTGGCGGCGGCCTCGGCGCGCTCGATGCGGCGTTCGACCTCGCGCACCGCGTCGAGATAAAGCGCGACCCGCGCTCGGTCCGCGGCGCCGAGCCTCGTTTTAAGCCGCGCAAGCTCGTCGCCGACCGAATCGAGCAGGCTCCCCCGTTTCCGCAGCGCCGCGCGACGTTCCGAGGCGCTTCCTCCTTCGCCGAACAGCCGCTCGAAAACAATCCGCGGGTGCGCCTCCGAGGGCAAGGGAGTCGTCGGCGACGACCATGAAAGATTGTTCTGATAAACACACGCATAGCCGTTATCGCATTGCCCGACGATCGAAAGCAAATCCATCGAGATCTCGAGCGAGGGGAGGGGGGTGTCGCGACCGATCGATTGCGCCGCGATCTGATCGACCGTCGTCCCCAGGTAATAATCGGTGCTCTCGGTCAATTTGGCGCGGGCCGCGCTGAGGAACGCGGCGTTCGAAGTCGCGTGAGTGCCGGGATACGCATTCTTGAGTTCGAGATTATCGATGACCGTGATATGTTTCTTGACCGGCGCAAGCGGACTCAAAATCGGCGAAAGTTCGTCGAGCGAATCGCCCCCTTGAGGCGTCCAGCGCGATCGATCGCATCCCATCGGAATATAGACAAATCCCAGTCGACGCAGCGCGGCGGGATTCGCCGGGGTATCGGCGAGCGCGGTCATCGCCGGAACCATCGCGTCCAAAAGGGGCAACGCGAGAGTCGTTCCCAAACCCCTCAAAAACGTCCGTCTCGGCAGCCCCTTCTTCATGACGATCATTCGGATCTCCTCATTTGAAACGGCGTGCTCGCGGCGATTCCCGTGATCAACGACGAAAACCGATAACGATCGGCCGACGCGTCTCGGACGATCTTGCGGATCGCCGGCGCGTCGCACGATTCAACACCTCGGCCAAGTGCGAACGTGAGCAGTTTTTCCGTCAAAGTCGACGCGAAAATCTCGGGACGTTTCATCAAAGCGGCTTCCAGCCCGTCGATTCCGTCGAACACGCTGCCGTCGGGAAGCCCTCCCGATGCGTCGACGCGCTTCCCCTCCTCGAACGCTCGACCGCGCCCGACCGCGTCGAATTGCTCGAGCGTGAAACCGACGGGATCCATCAATTGATGACAACCCGCGCACGCGATATTGCGCCGGTGCTCGGCGAGCCGCTCTCGAACCGAAAGCGACGACGAGACGGTGTTGTCTTTGAGCGCGGGAACGTTCGCGGGAGGGGGGGGCGGCGGCGAACCAAGAAGATTGTCAAGAATCCACTTGCCGCGAATCACCGGCGAAGTTCGCGTCGCGTATGACGTCACCGTCAGCACGCTCCCCTGCCGCAACAATCCACCCCGACCAAATTCGCCCGCCCGATCGACCCGCCGGTATCGATCGCCGTAAACGTGCGGGATCGCGTAGTGCCGAGCCGATCGCTCGTTCAAATACGCATGATCCGATTTTAATAGCGAGAGTATGCTGAGATCCTCATGTATCATAGTTTCAAACATCAGCTCAGTTTCACGACGGAACGCGCTTCGGAGGTTGTCGTCGAAATCGGGAAAGAGGCGCAAATCGGGTGTGATCGATTCGAGATTGCGCAGGTGCAGCCATTGAGAGGCGAAGTTCGACACCAAACTTGACGATCGATGATCGGCGAGCATGCGTCGAACCTGACGTTCGAGAACCTCGGGCCGGCTCAATTCGCGCCTTGACGCGAGATCAAGCAGCTCGTCGTCGGGAATTCCGCTCCAGATGAAAAACGAAAGCCGCGAAGCGAGCTCAAAATCGCCGATGCGATACGCCGTGCGGGGCGCGATTCCAGGCGGATCGACTTCGATCCGAAAGAGGAAATTGGGATTCACGAGCACGGCGCTCAACGCGGCCTCGATCCCCGCCTCAAAATCGCCGCCGGGCTCGGTTCGCGCCTTGCGATAAAACGCGAGCGGCGTTTGAAGGTCGTCGTCGGTCACGTCCCGCCGATACGCACGCCGCGTTAAAGCCGATAAGACGACCTCGGCGCACGCGTCTTCGTCTTCGCGCGATCGGGGTGATTTGACGAATATTCGCCGCCGGCTCGGCGTGTCGCCGGGGCCTGAATCGTGATACGGCCCCGTGATCGACGTCTGATAAAGCGCCGGGGTGAGTCGTGGATGCCGATGAAAGTTGTAATGCGCTTGATACGGTTGACGCTTGGTTTCAAGCACCGACGACGGATTTTTGACGAACGTCACGCCGATCTGATGCGGCCCCGCCTTGACCTTCGTACGAGTTTTGAGCGCGGCGTCGGCGGTCGCGTGATCCTTTTCGGCTTTGGGAGGATTCACGGTGAATCGCGCAACCTCGACGCGATCGATCAAAACGACGACCTCGTGCGGCTCGGTCAAACCTTCGATATGTTCGTTACGATCTCGCGCCAAACGGACCTCGATATCATAATCTCCGTCACGTGGAAATGTGTACGGAATCAACGCTCCGCCGCGCGTACCGAGCGGAAGCCCCTCGACGTGTTCTTCCTGGGTGAGATCGGGGCGAACGCGGAACGTTTCTCCTCCTGGAGACTTGCCCGGCCGACCGAGCGCGAGCCGGCTGATTGTCCGCGCCGCCGTGATATAGCGTTCGAGCGAAGTCGGCGTCAGATCGCCAACCGTAACGTTGTCGAATCCATGACTCGATTCGTCGGCGGGCAAGAGCGCTGAAGCGTCGATATCCAGAGCGAGCAGATCGCGGACGGCGTTTTGGTACTCGGTCCGGTTGAGCCTGCGGAGCGTATCGGTGCGGCCGGGATCGGGACGCTCCGCGGCCGACCGATCGAGCGCGGTCGTCAATGTGTTGATGAATGTATCGTAATCGCGTCGTTTGGGTCGGATCGCCTCGAACGGAGGCATTTGACGCGCGACAACCTTGCGCACAACCTTTTCCCAAACGTTCGCATGACGATCCAGGCTCTCGGGGTCGATCGAATCAAGGTCCAATCCCCCCGTTTTGTCATCGGCGTTGTGGCACTCGACACAATAGACGCGGACGAACCGCGCGATCGTTTCGCGCTCGGCCCCGCCGAGCCCCGATGCGTGAAAAACGGCTTGATCTTGTGCCGAACCGATCGAAGAGATAGCGGCGAACACGACCGCGATCGTCGCCGCGAAGCGGATGGATTTTCGACAATGATGGAAAAATCGAGGCTTCAACATCAACGCCTCTTGAATGAAACTCGGCGCCGCCGCGCTTCCCCGTTTCAGGAAGGATAACATTGATTGTATCAGCGTGGGGCGCGATGCGAAAGGTTTTTCGGCCAAGCGACTTTCCCGACCCCATCCGGAAGTCATACAATCATTCAAAATACATTACAATATTTTAATAATTCATCCAATTGGTTTACGATTCGGTCGTTGCATTTTCGACATACTTTTAAGAGAATAGCTCCAACATCGACGACTTCAATTCTTGAAGTCGGACGATTGATGCGCAATGATCGCATTTGGTTTAAGGAGATCGCTTCGCTTTTTGATTCGCGAATCGCTTCGAGCTCGAAGTTCAAGGAATTTTCCGTGAAAGCATATCTTATTATCACAGGCTCTCTCTTCGGTTTGATCGCGCTGATGCACGCGTGGCGATCGATCGTCGATCGGGGTCGTTTGGCGACCGAGCCCGTCCCATATTTGTTGGAGTCGTCGCTCGGGCTCGTCGCCGCTGCGCTTTCGATCTGGGCGTGGCGGCTGACGCTCACGAAAGTTCGCAAATCGGAATGACGAATCAAACTCGAGCGGTCCGTGATAGCCGTCAAGAAGGCGAGGCGATGTGGTCGCCGGATCGGATCGCGTCGATCAAGCTCGATAAGGCGGATTCAAGCCTTTGGAAGGATCTGAGTTTACGGGATCGAATGAAATCGATATTAATTAGTTGTGTTAAACTCGCCTGGTCAAGGACTTGATCGTATCCTCCCTCAATGATGGTTCCAAGAGCTCCCTTCGCATTCCGAGGATTGACTTCGAGATCGCCATCGGGTGCTTTCGCCTGAGCGTTTACGCTTCGACCGTCGGGTAATTTTTTACCAGCCAAAGATTCTATTCCTGCGACAAGCCAAGTTTCATATTCTTGAACGGCGAAAACGATTGCGACGGAGAACATTTTTCCCGCACCGACTTCTTTCGCCGCCTCGGCAAGCGATTTAGCTACCTCGGCAGCACAAAAATCTTCGCCGGACACTTTTTTTATATCACCGTCGAGAATCACAAGAACCCCTCCTGTATTTTCCTTTTTCATGCACGATTTTAACTTTTTTTTCCATCCGGAATAATTCTCTTTAATCATGTTGTTAACAGATCCGATTTCGAATGGATTTTCATCAATCGATAGGTTATTCCAGCCTTCTTGATCGGTGATCAATCGCCTGATAAGAACCGGAACGGCTTTTACATCTCCTTGGCCTTCGACGAACAATACGAGACGTTTCATACGCCGACCGCCTCTTGTCGAATCCTCGCGGGATCGACCGTCAGCAGTTCACCCGGGGTAAGTAAGTGTTCTTGAACGGATTCTTTTTGCTCTTTGGCCATAAACCCGATTTTTGTCTCTCCCCCGATATTCTCGACCACCCGAATCTGATCGGCTTCAAAATGATTGAGCAATTCGGGATTGTGCGTCGTCAAAATCACCTGCCCGCGACCCTGTTCGGGCGAAGCCTTAAATTCTCCCGCCAAAAGTTCGAGCGCATGCGGGTGAATACCGTCCTCGGGGTGCTCGAAAATCAAGGTTTGTTTGGGAGGGCGTTGATAAAGAGCGAGCAAGCGTGCATAGATACGTCGGAATCCGTCGGATTCCTGTGGAAGATCCAGTGTAAATGACTTATCCTGATATTTGTGTCCAACCACAACACTGGTCGGATTCTGAACGTCGTTTAACTCAACCAAAGAGATTGAAGGGTTC
>JAKBCQ010000112.1 GCA_021807585.1 Planctomycetota bacterium
CGCCGAGGCGATCGACCCGCGAACGATCCGTCGATCGGTCCAATCGTTAAGTTTTGATACCCTGGTGCGACTCGGCGCCGGTCGTCGCTTCGGCGTTCGACTGGTCGAGATGGAATTGCACCGCGACCGCGTCGGGCTCGTCGCGGAACGACCAACCCGTTTTAATCCCGAGCACGAACCAGCCGAGAGCGAACGCTCCCGCCGCGAAGATCGTGTCGCCGACGATCCTCATCCAGCGGAAGAATTCCATGATCGGCGTTTGAAGGAAATCGGCCGACCGCGCGTACCACGTTCCATGTTCAACGCTCGCCCATACTTGCATAAGCCCGACGGGAAGCAAACTCATCAACACCATCAGCGCCAAGCCGATGTTGATCGACCAGAACGCGAAATCGATCGCCCCCGTTTTCCAAACGCGGTGCGAGGTCAGCCCTTTCATGCAAAAGAGCATCAGGCCGATTCCCAGCATACCGTACACGCCGAAGAGCGCCGTGTGGCCGTGAACGGGGGTCGTATTGAGCCCTTGCATGTAATAAAGCGCGATCGGCGGGTTGATGAAAAAGCCGAAAAGCCCCGCGCCGACGAGATTCCAAAACGCGACCGCGACGAAAAAGTAAATCGGCCTGCGGTACGCCGCGACCCATGGACGCGCTTTTGAAAGTGTGAGGTTTTCATACGCCTCGAAGCCGATCAGAACGAGCGGAACGACCTCGAGCGCGCTGAACGACGCTCCGAGAGCCATGACGGGAGTCGTCGTCCCGGCGAAATAAAGATGATGGAACGTGCCGATGATCCCACCGCTTAAGAAGATCGCGGTGGAAAAGAGGACCGCGGCGGTCGCGTTCGCGGTTTTGAGCAGTCCCATCCGGGTGAAGAGGAACGCGATGACGACCGTCGCGAAGACCTCGAAAAATCCCTCGACCCAAAGGTGAACGACCCACCACCGCCAATATTCGGCGATCGCCAGATTGGTATGTCGCCACCACATCAACCCAGGAACATAAAAGATCGGGATCGCCGCCGACGCCATTAAAAAAAGCGCGAGCAGGTGTTTATGATCTCCTGGATTCGAAAACGCCGGCCACATCGCCCGCGCCATCAGAAAGAACCAGAGGAACAGGCCGATCGCCAGGAAGATCTGCCAGAAACGTCCCAGATCGGCGTATTCATACCCTTGATGGCCGAACCAGAAGTTCATCTCCAGGCCCATTTTTTGTCGCGTGCCGTACCACTGGCCGAAGAGCGACCCGACGACGATGATCAACAGGCAAACATACAAGAAATTAACCCCGGCGCGTTGGAATTTGGGTTCGCGTCCGGCGACCGCGGGCGCCATGAACAGTCCGGTCGCCAGCCACGCGGTGGCGATCCAGAAGATCGCGAGCTGGGTGTGCCAGGTGCGGGTGACCGCGTAGGGGATCCATTTGGCGAGCGGAAAGCCGTAAAAACCCGAGCCTTCGACGCCGTAGTGCGCCGTGAGGACTCCGCAACCGATTTGTGCGACGATCAGCGCCGTGACGGTCCAAAAGTATTTGAGCGTCGCCTTCATCGAGGGGGTGGGATGGAGCGCGAGGAGCGGGTCTTCGTCGGGGGTTTCGGCGTCTTCGCGGTCTTTATCGCGTCGAGCGGCGAAGTACCATGCGAGCGCTCCGACTCCCGCGAGCAGGCCGACGAAGCTGATCACCGACCAAACGACGATCGCGCCGTCGGGTCGATTATCGATCAACGATTCGCTCGGCCAGTTATTCGTATACGTGATGTTTTTCCCGGGGCGATCGGTCGAGCACGCCCACGACGTCCAGAAGAAGAACGCGCAAAGCGATTTCATCCGTTCGGGGTCGGAGACGGTGTTCGCCGGGATCGCGTAAGAATCGCGCAGTTTGGCGAGCGCGGGGTCGGCGCCGAAGAGCGACGAATAATGCGCGGCGACGTGTTCGATCGCCGCGGCTCGGCTCGGACTCACGCAAATCTCTTTTGTTTCAGAGTTGTAGGTATTTTCACGCAGGTCTTTTTTCAAACGAGCCTGAAGCGCGGCGCGATCTTCCTCGCCGAGCCGATCGAACGGTTTTTGCGCGCGTTCGAGCGCCCATTGATCGAGCATGTACACGGCTTCGCGGTGAAGGAAATCGGCCGACCAATCGGGGGCGACGTACGCTCCGTGCCCCCAGATCGAGCCCAATTCCTGGCCTCCGGTCGATTGCCAAACGTTCTGTCCATCATGGATCTGATCTCCCGTATAGAGAACGCGACCGTCGGCGGTCACGATGCGATCGGGGATCGGCGGCGCCTGGCGATAAAGCTCGACTCCGTACCCTCCCAGGACCGCGAATGAACAGATGATCACCAACCCGAGCCCGATCCATAATTTCCGATATTTCGCCACGCCTGGAACCTCCTCGTTGCGGGAAGCCGCTGGATCTTTTCGCGCACGACGATCATAATTGTTAAGTAGCGGACTTCTGGATGTCAAGGTCCACTTTGAGCGATCGAGCTTTTTTTGAGCGCGAGAAAGCGGCATGATTTCACAGACTGCGGAGTATGCGTTGCGGGCGGTGGTGGTTTTGGGCGCGGGCCAAGGCGAGCCGTTGACGACAAAAGTCATCGCGGAGCGCACCAAAGCGCCGCTCGATTATTTATCCAAAGTTCTACAAGCTTTGGGGCGTGCGGGGCTTGTCGACGCGCGGCGCGGCATCGGCGGGGGCTACGTGCTGACACGCAAGCTTGACGATCTGACGATCAAGGATGTCGTCGACGCGGTCGAGCCGTTGCGGCGGATCACGCATTGTCCGCTCGATCTTCCTCAGCACGCGGGAAGGCTCTGCTCGCTCCACAAACGGCTCGATGATGGCATTGCGCTGATCGAGCGGTTGTATGCCGAATCGACGATCGGCGACCTGCTGCGCGACACCACGCAGTCGACACCGCTTTGCGAAAAGCTTGAGCAGATCGCCACCAAGAAATCAGACGTATCGAAACGCGCAAAATGAATCGGCGGGATTTCTCGGAGCGTTCGAGGCTTAGATTGATCAAGAATCACGCAATAATGCTTCTTTTTTACGCCTCGGCGCATGCCCTGTCGTGAGCAAAGCGTTGTGGGGATCGCCGGCTTTGTTGACGATTCGGCGAAGAATCAATTTTTGGCATTTCCTTTGCTACAGGATGTTCAACCAGGTTTTGACGCTTTACAATAGAATCGGGCGTACGATCGTCGGGTTTGCTTGGGCGGTCCGGCGGATTGACGCGGGGTTATAGCGTCTTGCGATCGATGCGCAGCATATCGATCGAGGATTCACCGAACCCACCCTTCGGACCTGTGGAGCGTCTTATTCCGTTGTGTCGGAGTGGTTGCGTCGAATCCGGGCGAGAGCATCGGATTTGTCGTCGATGCGGATGACCGCGGGATCTTTCGCGTTATGAGAGCCTCGCACCGAAGGACGAGCGAGGATGGGGGTTATCGTTCGATGAGGAATCTGCGAGCGTGCGGTATCCCTCGCGACCTGACGAAGTTGCGTCCGGGCGTGAACATTCGGCTTGTCGTTGTCGCAGGGACTGTCCTGCTCGCCGCTGTGCTTCCCAAGGCGGCGGCGCAGTTGCAACCGGCGCGGCAGCGGATCACGCCGAATCAGAACTTCACCGCGAACAAGCTGTTACGGAACGCACGCGGGCTCGCCGAGGCGGGCCAATGGGCCGAGGCGATCGACCTCTACCAAAAAATCAGCGAGCAATACGCCGATTTCGTCACCGAGGTTCCTCGCGATGAACTCTCCGGCGATCCCGGACTGTTCGTGGATATCAGGCTTTATTGCCAGGAGAAGATCGCCGAGGCGCCCGTCGAGGCGATCAAGCTCTATCGCGATAAGATCGATCCTCAGGCCGAGCTGTGGTATCGCAAGGGGATCGAGACGCGCGACGAGACGCTCCTTCGGAGGATCGTCGACGAGTCGTTTTGCGGATCGAGAGGGGACGACGCGATCGAGGCGCTCGGCGATCTCGCCTTCCAGGACGGTCGATTCGCCGCGTCGCTCGCGTTTTATCGCCGCATCATTCCAGATAATGATGATCAGAAACATGTTTTGGTGTATCCGGCGCCCGACGTCGATCCGGCGCGGATCGACGCCAAAAAACTTCTCGCCTCCGCGGCGCTCGGCGAACGCGTTCCCGACGCCGCCGATCTCGAGGCCTTCGCCAAAAAACACCCGAACGCGCGGGGAAAATTGGCCGGCAGAAGCGGTCTTTATGTCAAGATATTAGAATCCGCATTACATAACGACAAATTGACGATCGCGTTCCAACGCGACGGTCGCTGGCCGACTTTCGCGGGGGCGTTCAATCGCAACCGGATCGCCGCCGATCCGATCGACGTCGGTTCGATGCAATGGCGGGTGGAACTGACGCCGATGGTGTCGAGCGCGGGGATGAATCGGCGGTTCGGCCGTCATCCATACGGAGCGACGGCGATTGCGTCGGATCGCCGGGCGCCGATTCACCCGATCGTCGTCGGCGATCAGGTGCTCGTCGCCGACGGACGTCACGTGTCGGCTTATCATTTGAATGATCGCTCGACTTCGGCCGACGGCGCGGGGCCAGTCGACGTCGCGTGGAAGCACGACGAATACCCCGCCTCGTCGGGTCCGCAGCCCGCGGCTTTTTTCTCATATGATATTCCCCATTATACGCTTACGGCTTACGGCGATCGGATCTACGCGCGGATGGGGCCGCCGGGATCATCGTTCGGCGGCGGCATGGGGATGGGGATGGGCGCCGCGGTTCCCACCGCGATCATCGCGCTCGACCGATCGACCGACGGCAAGCTGCGCTGGAAGGTCGGCGGCGGAGACGTCCCGCTGCCGCTCAAGAAAGACGAGGCTCGGAATTCGCTGTGCGGCTTCGAGGGCAGCCCCGTCGCCGACGATCGCAACGTGTACGCCGCTCTCACCGAGGGGGGGGAGATGACGTCGACCTACGTCGTCTGCTTAAGCGCCGAGACGGGCTCGCCACGATGGGTTCGATATCTGTTCGCGTCGATGCCGTCGCGCGAGATGAATCGCGGGCCGATGATGGGGATCCCGGCGCCCGACGTCGGTCATCGGTTGCTTTCGCTCGAAGGGGGGATGCTCTATTATCAATCGAATCAAGGAGCGCTCGCCGCACTCGACGCCGAGACGGGAGCGATTCGCTGGATCGCGTCGTACCCTCAAGAGGAGGCCGCCGGGGGTTTCACGCCGTCGCATAAGCGCGACCTCAACCCCGCGGTCGTTCACGACGGCATGGTGATCGTCGCTCCCGACGACATTCCTTATATCTTGGCGTATCACGCGCTTACGGGTAAGTTGCTTTGGAAGATCGATCCCCAGACCGAGATCATGCACCTCTTGGGGGTGGCCAAAGGTAAGCTAGTCGCCACGGGCGATCATGTTATTACAATTGATGTAAAAACAGGCAAGCGATTGTCGAAATGGCCCGACAATCCGTCGGGGTTCGACGGTTACGGTCGCGGGGTGTTGGCGGGCGATTCGATCTACTGGCCGACTCGGACCGAGATTCACGTACTCGATCAGGAGACCGGATTGCGGGGGAATCAGCCGCCGATCAAGCTCAAAGAGTCGTTTCAGACGGGCGGCGGCAATCTCGCGATCGGCGACGGTTATCTTGTGGTGGCGCGGAACGATTCGCTCGTCGTGTTTTGTCAAAACAGTCGATTGATCAAGCGATACATGGATGAAATCGCGCACGATCCGGCGCGGGCTTCGAATTATTATCGATTGGCGCGGGTCGCCGAGGCGACGGGTAAGGACGAGCTTTCGCTTGAGAATCTTGATCGAGCGATCGAGAAATCGCGTCCTTCCGAGATGATCGACGGTCAATCGCTTGTGGAATCGGCGTGGAATCAGCGGTATCGGTTGTTGATCAAGCTTGCCGAGCGCGACGCCGTCGAGGGGCGCTGGGGGAAGGCCGCCGAGCGGTTTGAATCCGCTGCGCGGGCGGCGCGATCGACGCGCGACCGGTTGACCGCGCGGCTCAGGCTCGCCGATGCACGCTCGCGCGGCGGGGACGACGCGGCCGCGGTCGCCGTGTTGCAAAATCTGCTCGCCGACGAGCCGATTCGGTTTCAGACGATCATCGCCGACGATCATCGATCGGTGCGCGCCGATTTATTGATCACGACTCGGTTGACGAACCTGGTGCGCACGCGCGGTCGAGCGATTTACGCGCCTTACGATCACGCGGCGCGTGAGCTATTGACGAAGGGCGTGACCGAGAAAAATCCGCGTTTGATTGAGGACGTTTGTCGGCTGTATCCCGTAGCCGATTCCATATCGGACGCGTGGTTCGAACTCGGCAAGTTGCGCGATTCGAACTCGGAGCCCGTCGAGGCGGCTTCGGCGTATAAACGGCTGTTCGCGGCGGCGATCGACGATCCATATCGCGCCCGCGCCCTCCTTGGGTTGGCGAAATCTTACGAAAGTCGGCGTTTATGGGTTCCGGCGCGGGAAACCTACGCGCGGTTGGGTTCGCGGTTCGGCGCCGTCCGGCTTGAAGATTTATCGATGAGAACGGTCGGCGAGGTCGTTTCGGAGCGGCTCAATCGGCCTCCGTTCGATCGGCTCGCGGTTGAATCCGCCGAGCCGAGCTTGCCCGTTCCACTCGGTCGTCGTTGGAACGCGCGGCGCGATCGTGCGATCGCCGCGGTCGCCGCCGCGGGCGCCTCTCCGGCGACGAATTCGGGGCCGATTTTCTTGATTGACAAGACGGTCGTCAAACCCGTCGATCCCGAGACGGGCAAATCGGCGTGGAGCGCCGATCTCGGCGAGCCGCCGATCTGGATCGGTTATCTCGCCGACCGCGTGATTTTCGCGGGTAAAACGCGGATCGCCGCGGCGGGAATCGGCGACGGAACGATCGAATGGCGTTATGATATGAATGCGCCGAAGAACGAGAAATCGTCGATTAATCCGTTCGCGCGGGACCGCGCCGAAGTCGCCGCGTCGAACGGCGAGGAACCCGCCGAACTCGGTCGATTCCAGATCGTCGGAGGACGCGTCTTCGCGGTTCGCGGCGAACGCGAACTCATCGCCTTCGACGGCGATTCGGGGTTGATCGACTGGTCGTATTCGCCTCGACAAGGGTCTTTAAATCCGAATATCTGGATTGGATCGGAACGGATCGCGGCGCAGGAGCGCGATCCCGCGTCGATCGTCGTGCTCGAGACCGCGACGGGGCGCGGGCTCAAACGGATTGCTCGTCCGTCGGGGGAAGAGGCGTGGCCGCGCGTTCCCGTGCCGCTCGATAACGACCGCGTCGTCCTTGTCCCCGATCGGTTTTCGGTCGTGCTTTTTGATCTTTCCACGGGGAAAATCGGCTGGACGTTCAGCGAGAGCAAAAGCCCTCCG
>JAKBCQ010000113.1 GCA_021807585.1 Planctomycetota bacterium
GTAAATCTGTTGATCACCAGGATTGTTGATCGTTCCGTTCGTCACGGTTCCAAGCGAAAGCGGTTGACTCGTCGTGACGGTATCCCAGACGTTGAAACTAAAGCTAACGTTGGAATTCGTCGACGATGTTCCCGCGACGACGATCAAGTACGTTCCGGTCGCGGGAAGAGTGACAAGACCTTGAGATTCTTCAACGTAATAAACGCCGACGCCGTTCTGTTGATCGTTAGGATTAAAAATTTGATAATTCGAAGCGTCGGACGTGGAATCGGTCCCGCCTTGAAGATAAAGCGTTTGGCCGGCGGTTCCCTGGAACGAGAAGAGTTCGGTTGAAAGCCCTTTCGCGAGCGTCCCGCTAACTTTAGTCGCCGTGTCGGGAGAAAGAGCAATTGAATTCGCCTGCGACGCGTTGAGAAGCTCAAAATCGTATGTTCCCGTCGCTCCGCTGAAGTTCGCCGCTACGACGATTTTGTAGGTTCCGGTTTGATTCAGCGTGAACGGCCCGAGGCCGTTTGCTCCATTTCCATCAATGCTATCAGTAAAATTATTTCCGTTTGGATCATAGAGTTGGTAATAATCGCTCCCGGTCAAGCCAAGGTTGTTGAGAAACAGCGTTTGGCCGGCGGTTCCATTGATGTAATAAACTTCTTGTGTGACGGTGCTCGTGATCGAACCGCTGTATTCGGTTCCCGTTGAAATGTAAGAGACGGTCGGCGGAGTCGGTTGCGAAGTTACGGAGATCGAGAAACTGTACGTTTCGGGGGTCACGGTGTAAGCGGCGGATTGGCCCGCGACGGCGACCAGATACGTTCCCGTCGCCGGCAGAGTGATCGATCCGATTCCATTCTCAACGGATTGAGTGATAATACTGTTATCATTGGCGCCAAAAAGTGCGTAATACGCGCCGTTGGTGTTGGAATCGGCGCCTCCTTGAATATTGATTACCTCGCCCGCGGTTCCCTGGAAGGTGTAAAGATCGGTCGTCAACCCCGCGAGTGTTCCGCTGAGAGTCGTCGCCGAGGTTGAGAGGGTGATCGGCTTCGCCTGATTTGATTGCGATGGATCGAGTAGCCGGAAATCATACGCTCCCGTCGCGCTCGAGTTTCCTCCGTTAATGATCAGCGTGTATGTACCCGATTGCGTGAGGGTGTACGGGCCGAGATCACCCGCCCCCACGATATACGACGAGTAATAATCCAGACTGACGAGGGTGTTCTGGGGATCGTAAAAATTGTAGGAAAGCCCGTTCGCGAGGCCGAGGTTATCGAGGTATAGCGTTTGTCCCGACGTTCCCTGAAATGTGAACACGGCCTGATCGCCGAGATTGGCGATCGTTCCCGAGTAACCCGTGGGCCCGGTCGTGATCGTTTGCGAAGTTGTGACCGCGTCCCAAATCTTGAAGGAATAGGAATCGGTGGAATTCGACGCGGATCGGCCCTCGACCGCGATCAAATACGTTCCCGCGACGGGCAAAACGACGAGACCGGCGTCGCTTTCGGTGTACTCTCCCGCGATTCTCGCGTCGTTCGGTCCATAAATCGCATAAAAAGCTCCATTTGCGTTCGAATCGGTCCCACCCTGGAAATAGAGCCTCTCGCCCGCGGTTCCGCTGAACGTGTAAAGATTTGTCTCGAGACCCGTGGGGAGCGTGGCCGATACGCTTGTCGATTGACCCGAAGCGAGCGTGATCGTCGAAGCCTGGGGACTGGGCTGCGATTGTTGCGACGGATCGAGCAAGCGGAACGAGTAATTCCCGGTATCCGCGCCGTAACCGTTGATTACGATTTGATACGTTCCCGTCAATCGAAGCTGAACCGGTCCGAAGTCGGATGTAACATCTCCTGAACCAAGAATCGAATTGTTTCCCGTCGGGTCATTTATTGTGTAAGACAATCCGTTCGCAAGCCCCAGATTGTTGAGATAAAGCGTTTGTCCCGCGGTTCCCTGGAACGTGTAAATCGCCTGATCGCCGGGATTTTTGATCGTTCCCGAGACGGCAGTCGTCCCCGTCGTGATCGATTGTGATGGTGTGACGGAGTCCCAAATCTTGAAGCTATACGAATCGGACGAGTTCGAAGCCGATTGCCCCGACACGGCGATCAAATACGTTCCCGTCGCGGGGAGGATCGTCGCGCCCGCGTCGCTTTCAGTATAACTTGAAGTAACTCGTTGATTATTGAGACCGAACAACGTGTATTCCGCTCCGCCGGGGTTCGAATCGGATCCTCCCTGGAAATAAACTCGTTCGCCCGCGGTCCCGCTGAAGGTGTACAAATCGGCCGTCAGTCCGGTCGAGAGCGTTCCCGCGACGGTCGTCGCCTGACCCGAAGTAAGAGTGATCGTCGAAGCCTGGGGATCGGGCTGGGATTGTTGCGCGGGATCGAGCACGCGGAAATCGTAAGATCCCGTTCCGGAGGAGGTGGAACTGAAAGCGGAGACGACGAGCGTGTATGAGCCCGTTTGCGTTAAGACGATCGGTCCCAAATCCTGCGGCCCGGTGTCATAAGGGTTTGCGTTGATGTTTTGATTTTCGGCGTTGTAAAATGTATAGGCGAGATTCGACCCCAGGCCCAAATTATTGAGGAAGAGCGTTTGCCCCGCGGTTCCCTGGAATGTGAAAACGGCCTGATCGCCGGGGTTGGCGATCGTCCCGGTGTATTCGGTTCCGGTCGTCAAAGCCTGGGTCGTCGTGACGGTATCCCAGACGGCAAACGAGTAAGAATCCGAAGAATTGTTCGCGTTCGTTCCCGTAACGACGACGAAATACGTTCCCGTCGCGGGGAGAACGACCGCGCCCGCGTCTTGAGAAGTCGAGTACGATTGCGCCAGTTGTTTGTTATCGGGAGCGTAAAGCACATAAGCCGCTCCCGAGTGGGAATCGGTCAATCCTTGGAGATAGACGCGTTCCCCGGCGGTTCCATTGAATTGATAAACGTTCGCGTCGAGTCCCGACGAGAGAGTTCCGCTCGTCGTCGTATTGAGCGAAAGATTCGTGGTCGTCGGATCGAGAAGCTGGAATTGATAACTCTCGGACGCGGATTGGTTACCTGTTAGAACAAGATAATATGTTCCTGATTCGTCAAGTGTGATCGGGCCGAAATCGCGGTTTTGCCCGACTCCTCCGAAAACGAGATTCCCCTCGGGAGTGTAAAGTTCCGGAGCGACCGATGAGGCCGAGAGATCATTGAAAAACAGATGCTCCCCCGCGGCGCCGCTGAAGCTGTAAACCGCGGCCGAATAACCTGGGTTGAGCGTTCCCTGTTCGGTCGTCGCGAGCGAAACGGGTTGAGATGCACTTGGCAGTGAAAGCATCTCGAATTGATAATTCTGTGCCGATCCCGATGCGTTCGCCAACGAGAGCGTATACGTTCCCGAGGCGGGGAGGATCGTCACGTTTCCGACGAGACTTGGAGCGGAATAATTCGAGGGACCGGTGAGATTAAAATTGATATTGGAACTTGATGTATTCATCTGATCGTTGAGATAAATCGGCGTTCCCGCGGGGGCGGTGAAGGTGAACGTTTGGGTGGAATTCGCCGCGACCGAGCCCGATTCGACGGTGTTGAACGGACCCGAAAGCGCGACGGTTTTGGGTGTGACGTCGGAGACCTGGAATTGATAAGCGACCGTCGTCGAAGCGTTCCCTTCGAGGACGAGGTTGTAAAATCCCGAACTCGGCAACATCGCGGTGAAGTCGGTTCCGAGGGGCGCCGAAGAACCGTCCGGTTGATTGTTCGGCTCGTACAGCGTCCACGAGCCTGAGTTCGCGGGGCTCAATGAAACGCTATGGAAATCGAGCGATTGTCCCGCGTAGCCGTCGATTCGATACGTGACGGCCTGGGTTCCGGGATTGAGCGTCCCCGTTTCGGTCGCTATCGAACCGGTTTGCTCGAGCACCTTGACGTCGTTGATCGAGAGCGTCGGCGTCGCGACCACGGTGAGAAGCGTGCGATCCTCGAGGCGATCGAGTTCGACGAACGTCTTCGTACGACGGTTGCGCGCTCGAGAACGAACGCCGAGGAGGATTGATCGACGAAGTCTCGAATCACGACGCGTGGATGCGTTCATCTTGAACCCCTTCTCTTGGTGTCGTTCGTAGAGGATCGACGCGCAGTCGTCCGGAAGACCGCGGCCGAGGGAAAAGATCGTGAACAAGGAACGGTCGAGGCTTAGGTTCACGCGGCGAACGCGCAAACAACGAACGCTCGGACGCAAGCCCCGAGACGTCGAGAGATAGTATCGAGAGTCGGCGACGGATGTTTCGGACCCGCGCCGGCTCTCGTCGATTCCACCCGTCCACCACGCGTGAAATCAACTTCATACCCAAAGTCGAACAATGACTAGCATGGAGACTAACTAGCATGAAGCGTCATGTCAATGCCCGACGTCACCTCCTTTTGAAATTTTCATCAATTATTCTCCACTCCGATTTTTCATTTACCGACTGCTTAATATAATCCTAAGACAAGCCTTAAGAAGCGACCCTCGCGTGGACCGCATTATTAAGCGATCCGTGCGACTAATTACGCAATCGCGCATGCGTGAGTCGTTCTAATAATAGAGATGCGCGGCGGGAGGTTTTTACTCCCAGAAATTGGGGGATTCCGGAAAGTTTTATGCGAGAGCGGTCTTGGGAGATCCAAGCGGATGAACGTAACGCTTTGATAATCCATGATTTTGAGACAATCCGCACGAGGCTTCGCCGCGCGGGATATCGGTGAGGATTTTTGACCGTGCGAGCGGCCGAAGCGGCGGACGAGGGCGCGATCACCCCGGGTGTGGACCGATTGGTGTTGTTGGAATGCGCGGCGGCGGTCTTTCACGCCGGCCGTCATTTCGTATGATGGCGCTCGACGACGTTTGAGAACGCGAGTCGCGCGCTCGCAGCGATCGGATTTGAGCGGGTTGAATTTCGCGCCTTGGTTTCGCTCGCCGCACGGAGGTTGTCCATGCCGATGGTTCGCACCCAGGCGCTCGTGATTCGCACCGTGGACGTGATGGAGACGAGTAAGGTCGTCACGCTCTTCACGCGCGACCTGGGAAAGACGACGGCGCTCGCGAAAGGGGCGCGACGGCTGAAATCGTCGTTTCATGCCGCACTTGACCTACTCAGCGTTTGCGATATGGTATTGCTGCGCAAGTCGTCGGAGACGCTCGACCTGGCGACCGAGGGGGTGCTCGTCGAGCGTTTCGGCTCGTTGCGACGCGATCTCAAGGCGCTCTACGCGGGCTATTACATATCCGAGCTTCTCTCCGAGCTGACCGATCTTTACGACCCTCATCCCAAGCTGTACGACGCCGCGATCGTGACGTTGCGGACGCTGGGGGACGAGAGTTTGCGGGAACGACGCTTGCTTCGATTTGAACTCGCATGTTTACGCGAGTTGGGTTTTATGCCGGAACTGGAGGCGTGTGTGCACTGTGGAGCGTGGATCGAATCGCGATCGCGGGAGGATTCGGTCGCGTTCGGCCTGGCGACGGGGGGCGTGCTGTGCCGAGATTGTCGGCCCGGTCATCCTCATGTCGCGACGCTCTCGGCGCGGACGCTCGACGCGCTTCGGGCGCTTTCGACGCCTGGTTCGGCGTGGCGTGATCCCTCGTGGCCTCGATTTGTACTCGAATCGTGCCGCGCGACGGTCGCAGCGGTATTGTGCCATCTGATCGGCGGACGACCACGAATGATGTCTTTGGTGGGAGCGTAATCGGATGCCGACGGACTCCCGCTTGAAGATCCGAAATCGGGACGCTCGACGGCGGTTGTGGGCGATCGTCGCGTTCATCGCGCCGGCGCTTTCGGGATGTCAGAATTTCTCATCGATGAGCGAACGTTGGCGAACGGCGTTTGATCACGGCGTGATTCGACCGATCAATGACGACGAGGTGGGGGATAACCGGAACCTGTTGGCGAAAGTCTTCAATCCGGGCGCCGCTCCCAAGATCGCTCCCGGCGGCAGCGACGTCGGCCTGGTGGCGGGTTCGCTCGGGCTCAAGCCGAAGAAGATCGCCGCGAACCCGGTGGCGGATAAGCAGCTCGCCGAGGCCGAGCAATTGTTCCAGCGCGGCAAGCTTGACGACGCCGCGAAGGCGATGAAGAAGATCATCAAGGATCGCAAGAACTCGCCGTGGGGAGAGAAGGCTCAATTTTATCTCGCCGAGATCTATTACCAGCAAAAACTGTACTCGTGGGCGTATGATCAATACGAGCAGTTCCTTAAAGATTATCCGTCGTCGCCGCGCTATCTCGATAAATCGGTTAAGCGTGAATATGAAATTGCGCAGTTGTGGTTCAAAGCGATCGATCCCGCCGCCAAGCCGAACGAAAAACTGTCTTGGACCGAGCGGTTTCGGGGGGGAATGCCGCTGCTCGACGTCGGCGGCAACGCGGTGCAGGCGCTCGATCACGTGCGCCAGCACGACGCCGGCGGACCGCTTTCGCCGATCGCCACCATGAACATCGCCGAATATTATTACAAAAAAGGAAATTACGAAGACGCGGGAACTTATTATGATCAATTAATTAATGAGAGTCCCAAGCACGATTCGGTTCATCTGGCTCAGCTTCGCAGCATCGATTGCAAGGTGAAAAGCTACCGGGGCCCCGCGTACGACGATTCGGGGCTCGAGAAAGTGCGCGGGCTGATCAAGCATACGATCACGATGTTCCCCGGCGATACCCAAAACGAGAAGAAACTCTTTCATACGCTCGATTTGATCAACGACGCCGAAGTCGAACGAACGTTCAAAATCGGCGAGTTTTACGAACGGACGGGGAAGGTTTCGTCCGCCGAGTATTACTTCGGCAAAGTGGTGGCGATATGGCCCAAGAGCCCGTACGCCGCGAGCGCGAAACAACGGCTTGAAGTGCTCGCCAAGATGCCCAGGACCGAGACCAAGCCAAGCAAGATGATGGCGATGCCGGGCGCAGGCTCGGGAGGCGGAGGGGGCGGAATGGGCGGCGGCATGGGTGGCATGGGCGGCATGGGTGGTATGGGCGGAATGGGCATGGGTGGCATGGGAGGCATGGGTGGTATGGGAGGCATGGGGGGCATGATGTAAATCGAACGCTCCTCCTCGGTGTGCGTGTCTCCGTGTGTCGTCGGGTGAAAGGATTGTTAGGCGCCGGTTTGAGAAAGGAGTCGGTCGTGAAGGATTCGTCGCGAAGATCGTCTCGATCGATCTCAACTCGGTTCGTCGCGTCGCTTGCGTTCTGTTTGCTTCTCGTCCCGGGCTGCGGGTATTCGCTCCGCCCTCCGTATCAAAAAGAAATTAAAACGGTATACGTACCGATGGCGCGATCGATCACGTTCCGCAAGGAGCTGAACACGCAGCTCACCGAGGCGGTGATCAAAGAGATCGAACAGCGCACAC
>JAKBCQ010000114.1 GCA_021807585.1 Planctomycetota bacterium
GCAGGCGCCGCGACCCCGACCGACCCGGCACACCCCAAAGAAGACCCCAAAATCGCCGAAGCCGCGCCCAAAGACGCCCAAAAGAATCCCCAGGATAAACCCTCCGAACCCCCGGCCGCGCCGAATTCCGAAAACGCTCAAACGAATGCACAGACGAGTGCATCTTCTTCAACATCATCTGTTGATTCAAAGCGGGGTGCGGATACGCCCCCTTCGAAGCCGAACGATTCATCCGCGAGCCCCGCGGACAAGTCGTCGGTCACGGCGAACGAGACGCCCGTCGTCGCTCCCCCCTCGGCCGATCCGATCGCTCCCGCTCCCGTCCCCGCGGGATCGAGCGGACCGCTTCCGGCGCCCCCTCCGCCCGCCTCGAACGAATCGACTCCGGCGACGGCGCCTCTACCGACGACGATTGAATCGCCGAACGCCTCCACGCCCGATCCAAAACCGGTCGCTCCCCCGCTCGATCAAAATCCCGTCGAGCCCGCTCGGGTTCCTCCGAACCCGGCCGTTCAACCCGCAAACGCACGCGAAAATCAAAAGCCTGACGATGTGAACACATCAAATCTTGGTGCGCCCCCTACCGCCGAGAAAATCGATCCCGCGCCGCCGAATCCCGCGGCCGGCGATCGAAGATCGACGAACGTCGGCGTGAACGATCCGCCACGGTCGCGGCCGAGCGAACCCGCGCCGGATTTCAATCGCGCCGAAGCCTTAAATCACGAGCCCGCACGCACCCCCCCCGTCCAATCGGGCGACGCGCCATCAATGAACTCGGGAGATTGGATCCCGATCCCGAACGCGACGAATCGACGCGATTCGCTCGCGACGAACGGCGGAGAATTCGGCTCGAGCGGATCGAACACGAGCGCAAGCTCGGCGAGTTCATCGAACTCAATCGAATCCTCGCCGAGTTCGCCTCCCGCCGCGATGATCGACCCGCGCATGACGAACCAACCGAACGGATCCGCCTCGGCGAACGAATCGACCGTTGAATCGATCGATTACAACGGAGAATCACGCGAGCCGATCCGTCATGTCGTTGAAAAAGGTGAGAATTTCTGGACAATTTCACGCCTTTATTACGATTCGGGACGGTATTACAAAGCGCTCTGGGCCGCGAATCGCGACCGCGTTTCCGCGATCGATCAATTGTATGTTGGAACGACATTGCGTATTCCGCCGCCGGAAGCGCTCGATCCCAAGTTGATCGAGCCCCCCGCGGGATTGGCGCCTCTTCCCGAACGATCCGACCGCACGGCTGGAACCAAAAAAGTCGGATCGACGCGCAACGCGTCCGCGCGCGTGGGGTCGATCGATCGATCGGGTTCGTATCGGTCCGACGATCAAGACGAACCGAACGAACGATCCGGCGACGCGACCGAGATCCGCTCGACCGTCCGCCGGCCCAAACGCCGCGTCAGCTTCGAGGACATGCCCGAAGGGCCGATCACGCAAAAATATGTCGTAAAACGCTACGATACAATCCGAAGCATCGCCCGCGACATGCTCGGCGACAGCGGACGAGCAAAAGAGATTATCGATATGAATAAAAACCTGATTGATGATCCTTATGATCTCCCCGTCGGCGAGGTGATCCTTCTTCCCGAAGACGCCCGCCCGCGCAGAATCCTCCGCTAGGACGCGATCCGTTCGGCCGCGAACGATCGACGCGAAAACTTCGACGCCGATCACCCCCTTCGGCGCGCGATCGAACTCGAACGATCGCCCCCTCGGAATCTCGAACCGAACGTGCGACGATCTCCTCGCGTCGGTTCGATCGTCCGAATCTCTCCCGGTTCGACGCATCGCGTTCTTCTTCATTGAATGTTTGAGAATATCAAGAGATGCCTGTTCAAAATATTAAAGTATTCGTAGCCGGACCGGCTTATCTCGATCGAGTTCTGGCGATCGACGAATCGCTGCTCGAACGAGCTCCGGAAGACTCCCCCGTCGATCGCAGCGTCGACGGCCGGTTCGCCGCGGGGGAATCGCGACGACGATCGCTCGAACTCGTCGACGCTTCAAAATCAACGATCGCGATCAAGCTTCCTGAGAGCTGGCCCGGACCTTCGGGAACGATCGAAATCGCAACCGATTGGACATGCGATTCATCCGCTTGCGAGAATCAAACAAAAACATCAAATTCCTTTCAACGCGCGATTGAATCGTCGTCGTGGCACGACGATCTGGGAGGAATGGGCGCGGGCTACGCCGCGGCGCTCGGGGGTAAGCTTCATAGCGCTTTGGGCGCCGGGCCCGATCCGATCGGAACGCGAGTCGCGGCGTTCCTGAACGATCAATCGATTGAACATCATCCGATCTTCATTCCCGGGCGACCGTCCGATTGGACCCTCTTGATCACGAGCGGTCGACGCGGCGACAAGCTCGCGATCGGGTTCCGCGGCGCTCACGATGCGATCGACCTACTTCCCGATTCATGGACGCAATCGTGCGAACTCCGCGTCGTCGCGGGCTTGCCCAATCGGATCGTCGCCGAAGCGTTTCAAGTAAATGATAAATCTATCCACATGTTTGCGCCTTCTATTCGCAATATGCGCGACCGAGCGCCTTCGGTCGAATCGCTCGCGGGCAAGTTCGATCTGATCTGCTGCAATCGGCTCGAATGGGAAACTCTGGGGGAATGCCGAGCGATTGAACGGTCGACTCCGATCATCGCGACGACCGACGGAGCGAACGGCTGCCGGATCAGATTTTGGGATCGAGACGGGGTTCGTCGCGAGATCATCGAACCCGCGTTTCCGCGCGCACGGCCGCCGCGCGATACGAATCGAGCCGGCGAGGCGTTCGCATCAACGCTTGTCACAACATTGATCGAGGCGAACGCGACGCTCGATCGAATCGACCCCGCGCTGATTCAAGCCGCGACGATCCGCGCCTCGGCCGCCGCCGCGCTCGAGATCGACCTCGTTCGCTTCGGTTTCCCCAGCCGATTCGCGATCGATCGCGCCGTTCAAGACGGCATGATTCCCTAAAAACATCCGATTTCTCCCAGCCGATCTGTCGCGCAACGGTCGTATTCGGCTAAAATCGAGGATCAGCGGCCGTACGGATGCGGAACGATCGGGAGCGACGAGGAGAAGCCGATTCGATGAAAAAAATCCATCGCCATGTTTCGATCTGGCTTGCGGTTTTGGTTTTCGTCATTGCGCAGGCGGCGCTCGCTCGCCGCCCGCTCGCGGGGAAATCTACCGACGCCGCGGATAAGCGCGAAGCGACGCGGCCGATCGGCGAAGAGCCGGCGAACAAGAATCAACCCGCCTCGAACCTCCCGCGAGCCGAGAGCCCCGCGATCGAGGCGCTCGACGCGCAACCCCCCGACACCCGCCGGCCGCCGCGGAACATCCCCAACCGGGCCGAGCTCGCCGAACCCGCAAGCAAAATCGAACCCGCCGGCAAAACCGAACCAGCGAGCGATGTTTCGGGCTCGGTTCAAGACGTCTTACTACGACCGACGCGATTGCCGTTCGCCGCCGAAACGACTCTCGCAGACGTCGCCGAATATCTGCGGAAAACGTACAGGATTCGCGTCGTCGTCGACGCCGCGGCGCTCAAGCGAACCAAGGCCAAGCTCGTCGACAAAGTTCAACTCGATCTCGACGGCGTTCGGCTCAAAACCGGGCTGAAACTCCTGCTCGATCAAGTCGGCCTGACGTATCGCGTCGTCGCCGAGGATAATCTCTTAATTATCACCGATTCCACGGGCGCCGACGACCGCATCGGTCGGATCTGGACCGAGCTCAAGGCGCTGCACCGCGACGTGCACGACCTGCAAAACGCGGTCGACGACCTGCGCGAGCTGCAAGGACTGATCGACGGAGACGGTCAATTGCGCAAGCCTACGATTATTGAAGAGGCGCCCGACGATCTCAAAGACAAACCCGCCGCGGTCGATCCCAAATCGCGTCCCGGCATCTAAATTCTCTTATTGATTGAATGAAGTATGACACGATATTTTATTGCGTTCTTGTTCGCGCAGGTCGTTTCGCGCGGGGTCGGCGGTTCGGCGCGAGCGCGGCGACGGGGCGTTCCGTGGTGGCTCGATTCGCGTAATTTCGTCTTCTTGGCGCTCGGATTGTTGTTGGGAATCGGCGGCGGCCGCAAGCTGTGGCGCGATTGGAAGGCGGGTCGAGCGACGCGTCGACTCGAACACGGCGACGTCGCGGTTTCCGAGATCCTCGATTCGGCGCGATTCGGCAGGAGCGTGCTGTTCGAGTTGTTCAGGCTGCTCGCCGAGGCGCCCGACGCGGCGATCCGCGACGCGGCGGGACGAGCGATCGCGCGGCTCTGGAAACAAGACGAACTCGTCGCCGAGGAGGAACAGGCTCTCGTCAAACGGGGATTCTCGGTCGCATGGAACGCCCGCAAACGCTATCCACGAAATCTCAAAGCGCCGATTCCAATTTCTGTTGATTATGGATTGATGTTTTTACGCGTAGACCCGGACGAGATCGGACCCGACGATCTTGCCTGGTCGCATCGCATCACGGGCGCCAGGCGCGCGAGCCTGGAGACGTTCGGGCCGTGGCGAAACGGCGCCGGGAGGCTCGAATTCGAGATTCACCCGACCGATTTCATCGGCGAAGGCCCGCATCGACTGGCGCTCGAATCGCGCGTTCGAACCGTCTTTCAATCAAACGCATGGGAATGCGAATTGCCCAAAACCGCCTTCACGTTCGAGCTCGATCCCGGGCTCGATCCCGAATCGCTCGCGTCGACCGCCGACGACACGCGTCGAGCCGCGTTCCAGGCCGCGATTCGGCTCGAACCCAAAGAGCACGCCGAGGAAGACGACGTGTTTCTGCCGCTCGATTCCGAGGTCGCGCTCCGCAATCCCCCCGTGATCGTCGTCGTCACCCCCCTCCCCTGCGATCTGGCGCATCGCGTTCTCATCGAAATCGAATGCGACGGTTCGGTCGAAACGCTCGAAGCGGGTTCGATCGCCCTCGGCGGCCAGGGACACGGCGCCCGCTCGAACGATCGCGCCGAAATGCGATTCCCCCTCAAAATCACCGAAAACCGCACCGCGACGAAACTCGAACCCGAATCGGCTCGGTTGCGGACGCGGCTCGTCGCCGATCTCGAACTCGCCTGGGGAGACCCCTCAATCCGCTCGCTTTGGCCCGATTCGATCAGCGTCGATTGGATCGACGTTCAAATCGTTCGACGATAATACTGTTTAAATCTTTAATTCTATGAATCATGACTTAATAAAATATTTTAACGTGTTTTACCGTGATTCAATTCCGTTCAGATGCAAAATCGAATTCATCATGACGACGTTCGCCCCTCGTTCGTCGTATTCGACGATATTGATCCCGCCGTTGGCCTGACGGATCGACCGCGCCCGATCAATCGGCAGCCCGAGCCATCCCGCCAGCAGCGCGCGGTTGACGACGTTGTGCGCAGCAACGACGATCACCCGACCAGGATGCGCCGCGACGAGACGTTCGATCGCCCCAACCGCGCGACGCCGGACGTCTTCGAACGATTCCCCCTCCAGATAAGGAACCGTTCCCGGGTTCGCCATGAATCGGTCAAATTCGCCGGGATAACGTTCTTTCACCTCATCCCATGTCAATCCTTCCCAGCGACCGAGATCGGCCTCGATCAGCTCGGCGATCTCAATCGGCTCGAGCCCCGCTCCCCGCGCGATCGCGCACCCGGTTTCACGCGCCCGTCGAAGCGGGCTTGTATAAACCGCGACAATCGGCGCTTTCTCGAGCGCCCTCGCCGCGGCGAGAGCCTGCGACCGTCCCATCTCGTCGAGCGGAAGATCGCTCCCGCGTCCCTGCAGGCGATACGGAACGTCGCGATTCGCCGCGGTCGAACCATGCCGAACAAGATAAACCCGCGTCGTCACCCCGATTCTCCTCGGGCTCGAGTCGTCGCCTTCGCATCGCTTACGACGTACGTCGTCATACCCGCGACGCCTCGGACCGTCGTCGTCATACCCGCCGCGCCTCGGACCGTCGTCGTCATACCCCCTTCGCCGCCTTCGTCTCGGCCCTCCGACCCAGCACAATCCTTGACGCCACTCGAACCGCCTCGATCAGGCTGAACGTCTCGGCGATTCCTTTCCACGCAATATCATATGCCGTGCCGTGCGCCACGCTTGTGCGAACGATCGGCAGCCCAAGCGTGACGTTCACCGCGTGCCGAAAGCCGATCGTCTTGAGCGCGACATGCCCCTGATCGTGATACATCGCCACAACCGCGTCATATTCTCCGTTGATTGCGCGATAAAAGAGCGTGTCGGCGGCGATCGGTCCGTTCACATCAATCCCCTCGCCGCGCGCGGTCGCGATCGCCGGAGCGATCAGCCGAATCTCTTCGTCGCCGAAAAGCCCGTTCTCACCCGCGTGCGGATTCAACCCCGCGACGGCGACTCGCGGCTTCCGACCCCCGGTCAACGCCCGCATCGATTGATCGGCTAAAAGGATCTTTTGATAAATGCCCTCTTGTGTCAGCATTTTCGGCACATAAGAAAGCGGCGCGTGGAGCGTCGCGTGAACGACTCCCAGTCCCGCGTCGCCCCGGCTGACGGGAGGTCCAAGATAAAGCATCATCGCGTGCTCGGGCGCCTTGCATCGTTCGGCCAGGATCTCGGTGTGTCCGGGATACGCGATCCCTCCCGCGTGAAGCGTCTCTTTATTGAGCGGAAGCGTCGTGATCGCGTCGATCGACCCCGAAAGCGCCAGATCGATCGCCGTCGTGAGATACAGATACGCCGACCGACCCGCGCGGGAATCGACTCGACCGACGGGAGGGTCGCTCCAATCGGCGTCGGGCGCGGGATCAAGGCACGGAATCCGGTTGGAACTCGAACGCGCTTCGCTGGGATTCGCGATCGTTTGAACCTCAACTCCACTGTCGACAAGCCGGATCGCTCGCTCCAAGATCGCCCGACTGCCGATCACAAACGGTTTCGCCAACGACCGAAGCGTCGATTCCCCCCACGCTTTGGCGATGATCTCGGGACCGATTCCGGCGATATCCCCCATCGTCAGGGCGATCAACGGCCGCTGGTCGATTTGTTCCATCCACGCCTCCTCGAAAACCCGATCGTTCTTCAAGATTCACGCCGTTTGATCGTCGTCGCGATGAATTGACAAGCCTTCAATCAAAAGTCGATTCCGAGCGCCGTCGATCCAATGCCCGCTCAATTCAATGCGTTGCGATCGCTCGCGGCGGATTCACCCGACGACCGGGACGTTCCGATTCATCCCGCCGCGCCTCGTTTTTCGCCGCGGGAACAGCTCGAAGCTCATCCGAACCGCCGCATCCCGCGATTCCACCCCATACCAAGCATATCATTGCGCATGGAATTCGCCAAGATCGCATCGT
>JAKBCQ010000115.1 GCA_021807585.1 Planctomycetota bacterium
GTAAGGTGGGTACGCCGCGCGTTTTCGACTTCAAGCCGCGCGATCATGTCGAGCTGGGCGCCGCGCTCGATTTAATCGACTTCGAGGCGGGGGGGAAGGTATCGGGTCACGGCTTTTATTTTCTTAAGAACGACGCGGTTTTGCTTGATTTGGCGCTCCAGCGTTACGCGATCAATCAATTGATCGGCGCGGGTTTCACGCCGATCATCACCCCCGATCTGGCGCGGAATTCGATTCTCGAGGGGATCGGTTTCAACCCGCGCGGACCCGAGACGCAGATTTATTCGATCGAGAATTCGGACTTAAGCCTGATCGGCACCGCCGAGATCACGCTCGGCGGGATGCACGCCGATCAGATTCTTGACGAATCGAGCTTGCCGATTAAGTATGTAGGTATATCGCACTGTTTTCGGACCGAGGCGGGCGCCGCGGGGCGCGCCGGCAAGGGGCTTTATCGCGTGCATCAGTTCACAAAGGTGGAAATGTTCGCATTTACAACCGTTGAAAGTTCCGGGTCGACTCATCTGCAATTGTTGGCGCTTGAGGAGTCGATTTTTCAGGGGCTCGGGTTGCCGTATCGTGTGCTCGACATATGTTCAGGAGATCTTGGGGGTCCCGCGTATCGCAAGTTTGATCTTGAGGCGTGGATGCCGGGGCGGGGCGAGGGCGGGGAGTACGGCGAGGTGACTTCGACATCGGACTGCGGCGATTATCAATCGCGTCGGCTCAACATTCGCTATCGTCCCGCGGGTCAAAAAGGGACGCGATTCGTGCACACGCTGAACGGGACGGCGATTGCGCTTTCGCGCACGTTGATCGCCATTATCGAGAATTACCAACGCGAGGATGGATCGATCGAGATCCCCGCGGTTCTGCGCGGCGACATGGGGGGTCGAGAATCAATCGGGGTTCGTTCATAAGTTGGATTTCAAGGGATCGATACACACCGAGGCGGCGATCATAACGAGTTTAAGGGATCGAGGGGAGGTTCGAGCGCGATGATCAGGAACCCGCTCCTCGTCCCCGATTTGCGCGAATTGATCCAGGCGGGCGAGGCCGCGGCGCTCCGCGAGTTCTTCGCCGAGAGCCATCCCGCACGTGTCGCCGAGATGATCCAGGATCTCGATCTCGCCGAGGGGAACGCGATTTTGGAGGTTCTCGACCCGCGCGTGCGCGCCGAGGTCGTCAGTTATCTCGATTTCGATCGCCAGATCGAACTCGTCGAGAAGACGGCGCCCGCCGACGCGGCGGCGCTTCTTCATTTGATGTCGCACGACGATCGAGCCAATCTCGTCAAGCATCTCGACGAGGATCACGCCGACGAAATCCTTCGTAGACTGGCGCACGCCGAGCGCGAAGACATTCGCAGGCTCGCGAGCTACGAGCCCGGCACCGCGGGCGCGGTGATGACGACCGATTACGCCACCCTCTCTCCCCACCTCACCGTGCGCGAGGCGCTCGATCAACTGCGCCAGGAGGCGCCCGATCGAGAAACTATCGATTATAGTTATGTTGTTGATATCAATCGTAAATTGATCGGCCTGGTTCCGCTTAAAAAATTGATCCTGGCGCGGCCGACGGCTCGGATCGAAGACATCATGCGTCGCGAGATCATCACGGCGCGGGTGGACGAGGATCAGGAGAGCGTGGTGCGGAAGATCGCCAAGTTCGACCTGGTGGCGATTCCCGTCGTCGATCCCTCGGACATGCTCGTCGGGATCGTCACCCACGACGACGCCTTCGATATTTTAAGGCGCGAGCAAACCGAAGACATTCTGGCTTTCGGCGGCGTCTCGTCCGATCCCGAGGCCGACGACGAGCCGTATTGGCAAGGACGCGTGACGTCTTCGGTGCGGAGACGAATCAAATGGCTGCTTATGCTTTTTCTTGCCGAGAACTTTACGTATCCGGCGCTCAGGCATTTTAAATGGGTCGAGCACGATTGGCCGATGCTGACGCTGTTTTTGCCGCTGCTGCTCGGTACCGGAGGAAACGCGGGAAGCCAGACGGTCGGCACGATCATTCGGGGATTGGCGCTCGGCGAGATCACCCGGCGGCACTTCTTCCGCGTGCTCGCGCGCGAATGGTTCGTCGGCTTCATGCTGGGGGCGATCCTCGGCGTCGTCGCGTTCTGCTACGCGTGGCTTTATCGCGGACAATCCCCCGCGGTTTCGGCCGTAATCGGTTTGACGATTCTTGGTATTTGCATGTGGGCGAATTTGATCGGCGCGCTCGTGCCGATGATCGCGCACCGCCTCGGCTGGGATCCCGCGGTCGTCTCGGCGCCCGCGATCTCGACCCTCGTCGACGCGACCGGAATCGTCCTCTATTATTCCATCGCGATTTTACTCTTGATGAAATTCCATATGCAATAACTTGTGGAATTCAGGGCGACGCCGAATCGCGGTTTCACGCGATGAAATCACGGCTTGGGCGTTCGGCCCGCAATTCTTAAGGAGGGGCGGGATGATCTTCGCCGATTCGACCGCGGCCGCGATTCGCGCGCTCGATCGCAATCAAACTCTTATCATTGCTCCGATCGCGGCGTGCGAGCAGCACGCGCTCCATTTGCCCGTGTTCACCGATTCGATCCTCGTCGCCGCGGTCGCCGAACGCGTGGAACGCGCTCTCGCCGATCGCACGCTCCTCCTTCCCGTCTTTTGGCTTGGCGCCAGCGAACATCACCTGCCGTTCGGCGGCACGCTCACCGTCAAAGTCGAAACGCTGCAAACGATACTTGTCGAATTATTGAGTCCGCTTGCTCGTGAAGGCTTTTCACGATTTTGTATTTTGAACGGTCACGGCGGCAACGACGATCCGTTCCATGTGGCGTTGCGTCGGCTCGACGCCGAGTATCCGGGAAAGCTTTGGACGGGTTCGAGTTATTGGAATTTGGCGAAGGAACCGCTGGCGGCGTTATGCGACGGTCCGCGGAAAACGGTCGGGCACGCATGCGAGATTGAAACGTCGTTGATGCTTTATCTTCGACCCGAACTCGTCGATCGCGCGGCGATCGCCGATGATCCGTCGACGACCCCTGCGCAGCTCGCCGATCTGTTTTGGGCGCGCGATTTCGGTCGTTCGACCGATCACGGAGCGGTCGGTTATCCCGGGTTCGCGTCGGCCGAGAAAGGTCGAAAGATGCTCGCGGCGATCGTCGACCGGATCACGCCGATCGCGCGCGAGCTCGCGGATCTAAAACTCGACCCCGCGTGACCGCGGAGCGCGACGTCGAACGTCCGAGAAAATCCTCCTCGGAGCGTGCGACGTGTTCGGTTTTCCTCGATTCCTCATCGAATCGGTGAACGGAGAGGGATCGATAGCTTGATCGATCCAATAATCCCGCGCGACGATCGAACCACGTACAAGAAAAGTTTATTGCGAAACGTGCGATTCGCCGGCATACTATGAAGTTAGGAACGGACGAAGAACGGCGATCCTTCCTTGGGGAGGGATCAATTCAGACGGCGCAAACGTTGGTTGATCGATCAACCAACGCGATATCGCACGTTCAGCAAGCGGAGGGTTCGATTACTTCTTCTTTTTGGCGCCCCCTTTGGGCGGGGCGTTCGACATTTGCTCGATGAGGGTTTTGACCTCGCCGGCTTGATCGGGAGGAAGCGGATGCGACTTCAGCAGGTGCATGACGAGCAGGCCGGGCTCTCCTTTATAGAGTTTGTCGACCAAGCTCTGCACGCGCTTTTGTCGGACCTCTTGCTTGCTGATCACAGGACGGTAGACGAACGCGAGTTCGCTCCGATCGCTTGCGACCATCCCTTTGTTCGACAACCGTTCGAGCAACGTCGCGACGGTCGCGTAAGACCACGTTCGGCCCGATTCGTGAAGCGCTCCCAACAACTCTCGAACCGTTCCCTGGCCTTTCTGCCAAAGAACCTTGAGGACGTCGAGTTCGGCGTCGGGAATCGTGACAGGTCGTTTTGCCATGTGTTATCGTCTCAATCTTTGTCAGTGGTGGGGGGCGAACACGGCGGAAAAAAAACGTCTTCAACTCGCGGAACTGCATCGATCCCGCAAGCGTCTTGCCGCCGCGGCCGAGGTTGACCTTCATCACTCGGCGCTATAATGCTAAGACAAGTGTCTCTCAGAGTCAATACGATCCCGCGCCGCGATCGAAAAAAATTCGCGCGGTCCGACGATTGGTTGGAGGAATTGATGGTTCCAGGGAAAGCCGACCACTTGTGGAATTGCCCACGTTGCGACTCTCGACTGATCGCCGATCCCTCCTTCGCCGATCCCGCCGGATCGCCCGCGCCGCGGCGGTTCTGCCCCGCGTGCGGCCGCGCGTTCCGTCTCAGGCGAACGACACCGTACTCCAATGAGACCCTTGCCGACCGAACCGAGAAAACGACCCCGAGCCGTTCCCATGCCGAGTTCGATCCATCAGAACCCGAAACGCTCACGGCGCTCGGCTCGGGCGAATGGGAACGCCCCGACGAAAACGCCGATGAACATCTCGATTCCCTTGATAACGATGAACCGAATGAGAATCAAGACGTTATGGAATCCGAGCGAAAAAACGATTCGCTCGATCCCGATCGGTACGCGAATCACGCGCTCGCCTCGGATCAGAATGCGATCGATGCCGGCGGATTGAGCGATTCGGCGATCATCGCGGCTTCGACGCGAGTCCTTGGTCCGTGGGGCGTCGCAACTCGCGATCTCGGCCTCCGCATCCTGGAACGCTGTTACAAGGTCGGCGTCGTCGCGGCGACCGCCGGACTGTTTGTCTCAGGAGGGTTCGTCCCCGTCGTTCAGGGTTGGCTCGACGATGAAATCGACGACTGGAAGGGAATCGTCGAACGGCTCGGCGGAGCATGGCCTCAAATATCCTCACGTGATGTTGATTCCGATATCGGTCCGATCTTACTCCACGGCGACGCTCCAGGTCTTTTCAGCGTCGTCGACGAAATCTCCCGCCGCGCCGGGTGCCGCGCTCCCGAGGAGATCCGGATCGCGTACCTCCCCTGCTGCGCCGTGACCGTCTGGAAGCGCCGTCGCGCGCTGGTCGTCGGCCTTCCCCTCATGATCGCGCTTTCGATCGCCGAACTCCGCGCGGTCCTCGCGCACGAACTGGCGCATCTTGCACGAAAAGACGCGGCGCGGGCGGATCGCTCCGAGCGATTCGCCCTCGGACTCGCACTTGCGCTTGATCATCCGCCGATCCGAACGTGGCGCTCGAGCCCGCTCCGCTGGTGGGCTTCAAAGTGCCGACGCATCGCCGAATCGCTCCGCTCGCCGATCGCGCTCGGACGCGAGTCAAGAGCCGATCGCTTCGCCGCCAAAATCGCGGGGGGCTCGACCGCCGCGAATTCGCTCGCCCGCGTCGCGCTCGTGCAACCGGTCTTCCGCGAACTCCTCGACGGCTACGATCCTCTCGCCGATCAGCCTCATGCAAATATCTTTGATCTATTTCATGATCTTTGGTTACGTATACCTGATCGTTTGCGTGAATCGATCCTCGCGGGGATCCTCGCGGAGCCCGCGGCGACCGACGACGGCTCGCATCCCCCCCTCGCCGACCGTCTCGAATCGCTCCGACGCGCGCCCGACGTTCACACGACCAAGCTCGATCGTCGACCCGCGTGGTCGCTCCTCGCCGATCTCGACGCCATCGAAGAAATCCTCCACAACAGCCTGTTCCGATCGGATGACATCGAACCGAGCGTCTTCCACGAGGCGGGACGGTGATTTTTTTTCGGCATACACCGTTATGTAATTAACAGTAAACGGTCTCTTCGATGTCGATCGATGATCGACGGGCGACGATTCCCCCCTCCTCGATCGATCATCAATCGAGAACGGAGCACGCTCGGTCGATTGCCCCGGCCGCGACGACGCGATACGATCGCCGAACGTGAATGCGCCGTCGGGTCGAGCGGCCGACCCTGGTACCTCCGGCGATCACGACCTTGTACCGCGAGGGGTCGACTCGATGAAGTTCAAAATGTTTTTTGCATTCATGTTTATATCGGTTGGATCGGCTTTCGCCGACGGTCCGGCGGACAACGTCCCCGAATCCGTTCGGCCGGTTCCCAAACCCGGCGTCGAACTTTCCGCCGACGATAAACAACCCCTCGAGAGAGGGCTCGCCGATCTAAATGCCGCGATCGAACGCCTTTCAAGCCAAAAATCCCCCTCGATCGCTCGCGGATTGATCGACGTGCGCATCTTCCACAAAGCCGTACGCGACGCTCTCAAGTATCAAGAATTCTTTGATCGTAAGGAGATCGCCAAGGCGAGCGAGCTGATCGAGGTCGGCCTCAAGCGGGCGCAAGCGCTCGCCGACGGAAAAACCCCGTGGGCCGAGCAAACGGGCCTCGTTCCCCGCGGATACGTTTCCAAAATCGACGACTCGGTACAACCTTACGGGCTCGTCGTTCCCGCGTCATATCGACCCGGCGGAGGGCCTTATCGACTCGACGTTTGGTTCCACGGCCGAGGAGAAACGCTCAGCGAATTGAATTTCACCCACGAACGATTGCACAATAAAGGACAATTTACGCCGGCGGATACGTTTGTGCTTCACCCATACGGACGGTATTGCAACGCGTTCAAATTCGCGGGAGAGATCGACGTTCTCGAGGCGATCGAAGCGGTGAAACGCGATTATCGGATCGACGACGATCGGATCGCGGTTCGCGGGTTTTCGATGGGAGGCGCGGCGTGCTGGCAATTCGCGGTCAATTACTCGGATCGCTGGTTCTGCGCCAATCCGGGAGCGGGATTCGCCGAGACGCCCCGATTCCTCAAAATCTTTCAGAACGAAAAACTCGCGCCGACGGCGATCGAGCAAACTCTCTGGCGATTGTACGATTGCGACCTCAAGGCGGTGAATCTCAAACAATGCCCGACGGTCGCTTACAGCGGCGAAATCGACAATCAAAAACAAGCCGCCGATGTGATGGCCGAGGCGCTCGCCAAGCAAGGGCTCACGCTGACTCATATCATCGGCCCCAAAACGAGGCACGCGTATCATCCCGATTCGGCGCGCGAAGTCGAACGCCGCGTCGCGAGTCTCGCGGTTTCAGGACGCGAGCGATATCCGCGAAGCGTCTCGTTCGTCACGTATACGCTCAAATATAATAAAATGAATTGGGTTACAATCGATGCGCTCGGAGAGCACTGGAAGAAGGCTCGCGTCGACGCGAGGATCGGCGGCGATTCCGATATCTCGATCAAAACCGAGAACGTCGCGGCGCTCACGCTCGATTTTCCTCCCGGTTTTTCACCATTCGAACCGACGGCCGGGGTCGCAATTCATATCGATGAGTTCAAGCTTAACGCGCATTCACCGTTAACCGATCGATCGTGGAACGTCTCGCTCCGTCGTTCGAGCGAA
>JAKBCQ010000116.1 GCA_021807585.1 Planctomycetota bacterium
CGCCGCAAACAAAACAAGAGAAACACATATTTTAATTAAAGGGAATTTTTTGACTCCGGGAGAGAAAGTCGAAGCCGAGGTTCCGAGGGCGTTTCATCGTCTTCCCGCGGTCGCCCCGTCGAATCGGCTGGGGCTGGCGTATTGGCTTGTCGATCGCGAGAATCCGTTGACCGCGCGGGTTGCGGTGAATCGCTACTGGGCGCGGTTTTTCGGCTCGGGGATCGTCGAGACCGAGGAGGATTTTGGTACGCAGGGAGATCCTCCCGCGTCTCTCGATCTGCTCGACGATCTGGCTCTCGAATATCAGGAACACGGTTGGGATACGAAGGCGATCATGAAGATGATCGTTATGTCGGCGACATATCGGCAATCGTCGGTTGCGACATCGGGGCGGATCGACCGTGACCCGCGGAACCGGCTTTTATCGCACGCTCCGCGGTTTCGGCTCGACGCCGAGACGGTGCGCGATCAGGCGCTCGCGTTGGGGGGCGTATTGAGCCGAAAGATGTTCGGTCCGTCGGTGTTTCCGCCGCAACCCGACGGTTTGTGGCAGGCGGCGTTCAACGGTCAGCGGACGTGGGCGACGAGCGCCGGGGAGGATCGACATCGGCGCGGGATTTACACATTTTGGCGGAGGACGGTTCCGTATCCGTCGATGGCGGTTTTCGACGCGCCGAGCCGCGAGGTTTGCACGAGCAGGCGGTTTCATACGAACACGCCGCTGCAGGCGCTCGTGACGCTGAACGATCCCGTCTACTTTGAGGCGGCGCAGGGTTTGGCGCGGCGGATCGTTCGCGAGGGGGGATCGTCGACCGAGGATCGGGCTCGGTTCGCGCTCAAAACGTGCCTTTGCAGGCCTGCGACCGACGCGCAGGTCGCTGAGATCGTTAAGCTTTATCGTCGCGAGCTCGATCGTTTCGCGCAATCCCCCGCCGACGCGCTCGCGGTCGCGACCGAACCGATCGGCGCCGTTCCGCAAGGCTTAAACGTCGCCGAACTCGCGGCGTGGACGGTCGTTTCGAACGCGATCCTCAACCTTGACGCCGTTCTGATGCGAGGATAAAAACATGAACTTACATCAGCACATTACGCAATCCGAGACGAGGCGTTGGTTCCTCAAGCGGTCGGCGACGGGTTTGGGGTCGATTGCGCTCGCGGCGTTGCTTGAGCGCGAGGGGCTTGCCGCGGGGCGTGCGCCGCGCGGCGGCGCGAATCCGCTCGCGCCCAAACTCCCCTCGCATCCCGCGCGGGCCAAGCACGTTATCTATTTGCATATGTCGGGGGGGCCTCCCCAGCAGGATCTCTTCGATTACAAGCCGGCGCTCGTTAAGCACAACATGGAGGATTGTCCCGAAGAGCTGTTAAAAGGGAGGCGATTCGCGTTCATCAAGGGGCGCCCCAAGCTTTTAGGAACGCCGTATAAGTTTATCAACAGAGGTCAAAATGGAACGCTCGTGAGCGAGCTGTTGCCCGAGATCGGTTCGCTCGTCGATATGACGACGATCATCAAATCGATGAAGACCGATCAATTCAATCACGCCCCCGCGGAGCTGTTGTTGTTCACGGGGAATGCGCGGTCGGGGGGCGCGTCGATGGGTTCGTGGGCGACGTACGGTTTGGGGTCCGAGAACGACGATCTCCCTGGATATGTGGTGATGATTAGTGGAGGGACCGATCCCACGGGGGGCAAGGGGCTCTGGAGCACGGGTTTTTTGCCGACGATTTATCAGGGGGTTCAGTGCCGGACGGTCGGCGATCCGATTTTGTACGCGTCGAATCCGAAGGGGATCTCGCGTGACGATCGCCGTCGCGGGCTCGATGCGCTCCGCGCGCTCAACGAGGCCGAGCTCGCCGAATTCGGCGATCCCGAGACGCTCACGCGTATCGGGCAATATGAACTTGCGTTTCGGATGCAGATGTCGGTTCCCGAGGTGACGGATTTGCGCAACGAGCCCCCCCGCGTGCTCGAACGATACGGAGCGAAGCCGGGGACGGGATCTTTCGCGAACAATTGTTTATCGGCAAGGCGATTGGTCGAGCGCGGCGTTCGGTTCGTGCAACTGTTCGATTGGGGCTGGGATACGCACGGAACGGGGGCGGGGGACGACATCGTCAATCAACTTCCAAAGAAATGTAAAGATATCGATCGACCGATCGCGGCGCTGTTGCGCGATCTCGACGAGCGCGGGCTGCTTGACGAAACGCTCGTCGTCTGGGGGGGGGAGTTCGGGAGGACTTCGATGAACGAGGCGCGGGGAGGTTCGAAATTTCTCGGCAGGGATCATCACCCCGATTGTTTTACGATCTGGCTCGCGGGGGCCGGCATCAAGCGCGGGTTCACGCTCGGATCGACCGACGAACTCGGCTATTCGATCGTCGACGGTGAGACGACCGTGCGCGACCTTCAGGCGACGATTCTTCACCTGCTCGGCCTCGACCCTTATCGCTTCAGTTATCCGTTCCAGGGGCTTGAACAACGGCTGATCGGTCCCGAAGGGGACGCCAAGATCCGCAAGGAAATCCTCGTATGAAAATGATCTTAAATCGGTAATAAACGACTCCTCGCGGGCGGGGAGGGAGGAAGACGAAACCGGGACGACCGATGACTTCGAGAAAAATGATTCGATACCGCGGAGACCGAACGATGATGCGATACGGAATGAGATCGGCTCGAATGATCGCGTGTGGAATTCTAACGTTTTGGGCGATCGGCTTGGCGGCGGGCGCCGCGTTCGCGGCGGGACCCGACGCGGGGAAGAAGCTCGATTACGCGCGCGACGTGCGGCCGATCCTTTCGGACAATTGTTTCGCGTGTCACGGGCCCGACGCCAAGGCGAGGAAGGCCGAGTTGCGGCTCGACCGCAAGAACGACGCGTTCCGCGATCGCGACGGCTACGCGGTGATCGTTCCCGGCGATATCGACGCGAGCGCGATCGTCGAACGACTCAAAACCGACGATAAAAGTTTGCTCATGCCTCCCAAGAAATTCGGCAAGACGCTCAAGAAAGAACAGATTGAAACGATCGAGCGGTGGATCGCGCAGGGGGCGTCGTGGAAGGATCACTGGTCGTTCGTCGCTCCCGAGAAAACGCCGATTCCCGCGGTCAAGAATCCGTCGTGGCCCAAGGACTCGATCGATTCGTATATCCTGGCTCGGCTCGAGGCCGAGGGGCTTTCGCCGAGCCCCGAGGCCGATAAGACCGAGCTCATTCGCCGCGTCACGCTCGATTTAACGGGGCTGCCGCCGACTTTGGGCGAGATCGACGCGTTCCTCGCGGATTCGGCGTCTAATGCCTATGAAAAAGTGGTTGATCGTTTGCTGGCGTCGCCCCGCCACGGCGAGAGGCTTGCGCGCGATTGGCTCGACGCGGCGCGGTACGGCGACACCCACGGCCTTCATCTCGATAATTACCGCGAGATCTGGCCGTATCGCGATTGGGTAATCAAAGCATTTAATAATAATATGCCTTATGATGCGTTTATCGTCGCGCAGCTCGCGGGGGACCTCGTTCCCGATAGCACTTTGGACAAAAAGACCGCGACGGGGTTCATCCGCGGCCACGTGACGACGAGCGAGGGGGGTTCGATCGACGAAGAGGTATATGTTCGCAATATTATCGATCGAGTCGAGACGACGGGAACGGTTTTCATGGGGCTGACGATCGGCTGCGCGCGATGTCATGATCATAAATATGATCCGATTTCCACGAAGAATTTTTATCAGATGTTCGCGTATTTCAACAACGGCGAGGAGGGACCGCTCGACGGCAATTCGGCGAAGCCCGCTCCCGTGATCAAGGTTCCGTCGGCCGAGCAAACCGCGGCGCTCGCGGGTTTTGATCGCGAGATCGCCGCGACGAGGGGTGAGATCAAGAGCGCCGCGGCTTCGTTCCCCTACGACGAGACGGTCGATGCGACCGCGCGAGAGATCATCGAACGGCGCGATTACGTATGGATCGACGACGCCGTTCCCAGGGGGGCGAAGACCGACGAGGGGGGTGCGAATCGACCGTGGACGTTCGTGTCGAATCCGGCTTATCCGGTCGCAAGCGGCGTGCGCGCGGTGCGCGGCGTTTCAAAAGAGTTAAGTCAATTCGTGTTCACGCAAGCCGCCGAACCTTTGAAGGTCGGCGAGGGAGACGTTTTCTTTGCGTATGTGTTTATTGATCCGCTCGATCCTCCCCGCGAGGTGATGCTTCAGTGGTACACGACGGGTTGGCTGCACCGCGCGTATTGGGGCGAGAACGCGATCGCGTGGGGAAAAGACGGCACGGGGGAACGGCGTCGCGCGGGGGAGAGGCCCGCTTCGGGCAAGTGGGTTCGACTCGAGGTCGCCGCGGCCGATCTGGGAATCAAGCCGGGGACGACGATCTCGGGTTGGGCGTTCACGCAACAAGGGGGGACGGTGCTTTGGGACCGCGCGGGGATCGAAACATGGACGCCTCAAGCGGGTCAAACGTATGATTCGCTTTCGAGTTGGGTGCTATCGCGCCGCGCCGTCAAAGGCGAGGGGCTACCCGCCGAGATCCGCGCGATCGTCGATCTTTCTCGTGATAAACGATCGCCGGAACAACACAAACAATTACGCGATTACTTCATTGAGCATGCTTATGTAAAATCTCGAGCGGCGCTTGAACCGTTGATCGCCAAGCTCGCTAAAATTGAAGACGAGCGAAGGAGGCTCGACGAATCGATTCCGACGACGCTCGTATTCAGCGAGCGGAAGGAGATAAAACCCGCTTATATTTTGGAGCGGGGCGAGTACGATCGGAAGCGCGACAAGGTCGATCGGGCGACGCCCGAGTTTCTCCCTCCTTCGCCGAGCGACGCTCCTAAAGATAGACTTGGACTGGCGCGTTGGCTTGTTTCGCGCGAACATCCGTTGACCGCTCGGGTGGAGGTGAATCGGTTGTGGCGGATCGTTTTCGGTACGGGGCTCGTGAAAACCGCGGAGGATTTCGGATCTCAGGGGGAGCCTCCAAGCCATCCCGAGCTGCTCGATCGGCTCGCGGTCGAGTTTCGCGAGCTGGGGTGGGATATCAAGAAAATCCTCAAGCGGATTGTGATGACGGCGACATACAAGCAAACGTCGAAAATCACGCGCGATCGACTCGCCAAGGATCCCGCGGATCGGCTGTTATCGCGCGCTCCGAGGTATCGGCTCGACGCCGAGACGATTCGCGACCAGGCTCTCGCTCTCGGCGGGCTTTTGGTCGAAAAGATCGGCGGGCCGAGCGTCAAGCCTCCTCAACCTCCTGGTCTTTGGAGCGCCGTGGCTTATGTGGGGAGCAACACGGGTCGATTCGTCGCCGATACCGAACCCGCCAAGATTTATCGCAGAAGTATGTACACGTTTTGGAAGCGCACTTCGCCTCCTCCGCAGATGACGGCGTTCGACGCGCCTTCGCGGGAGACGTGCACGGTGCGTCGCGAGCGGACGAACACGCCGCTTCAGGCGCTTTTGTTGATGAACGAGAAGCAATTTCTGGAGGCTTCGCGGGGTTTGGCCGAGCGCTCGTTCCGCGAGGGGGGAAAGGGCGCCGCCGAGCGGATCGCGTGGATGTTCCGGGTTGCGACGGCGCGGAATCCCGAGGGGGACGAACTTTCCGAACTCGTTCGTGAATACAACGATCATATGGGGCGATTCGTCAAAGACTTTGACTCGGCGCGGAAGCTCGTTTCGGCGGCGGGGGGTTCGCGCGATTCGGCGATCGACGCCGCCGAGCTCGCCTCGACGACTCTTGTTTCCAATCTGATCCTCAATCTCGACGAAGTCGTTTCCAAAGAATAACGATCGATTGGAGTGATTGAACATGAATCCGTTTGACGAACACGCAAAAGCTCTCACACGCAGGCATTTCTTTGCGCAAGGCGCGGTCGGTCTGGGGGGCGCCGCGCTGTCGTCTTTGCTCGCCGATCGCGGGGTTGCGGCTTCGGTCGAGGCGCGTCGCGGCGGCCTTCCCGAACTTCCCAATTTCGCCCCCAAGGCCAAAAGGGCGATTTATTTGTTTATGAACGGCGGACCGTCGCAGATGGATCTGTTCGATTACAAGCCGAAGCTGAACGATTTGTTCGACAAGGATCTTCCCGAATCGATCCGCAACGGTCAGCGATTGACGACGATGACGAGCGGACAGACGCGGTTTCCGATCGCGCCTTCGCGGTATAAGTTCGCGCGTTACGGCAAATCGGGGGCGTGGGTGAGCGAGCTGTTGCCGTACACGGCGCGGATCGTCGACGACATCGCGATCGTCAAGACGATCAACACCGAGGCGATCAATCATGATCCCGCGGTTACATATATTTGCACGGGCAATCAGCTTCCGGGTCGACCGAGTTTGGGATCGTGGCTGAGTTACGGGCTCGGGAGCGAGAACGAGAATTTACCCGCGTTCGTCGTGATGACGGCTTCCTGGACGGGGCGGAAGGACGCGCAGGCGATTTACAATCGATTGTGGAGCGCCGGTTTTTTGCCGAGCAAACATCAAGGCGTGGCGCTTCGTTCAAGCGGCGATCCGGTGTTGTTTTTGACCGATCCGGCGGGGGTCGATTCGGCGACGCGGCGGCGGATGCTCGACGCGCTGGCGCGGCTCAACCGGAAGCACTTCGACCTTGTGGGCGATCCTGAAACTCAAACGCGCATCGCGCAATATGAGATGGCGTATCGAATGCAGACATCTGTACCCGAGTTGACGAACATCGCGGGAGAGACGAAGGAGACGTTCGAGCTTTACGGGCCCGACGTGCACAAGCCCGGGACGTTCGCTGCGAGCTGTTTATTGGCGCGCCGGCTCGTCGAGCGCGGCGTCCGGTTCGTCCAGATTTTTCATCGCGGCTGGGATCAGCACGGCAATATCGCGGGGGATCTTCCCAAGCAATGTCATGACGTCGATCAGCCTTCCTACGCGCTCATCACCGATCTTAAACGGCGCGGATTGCTCGACGACACGCTGGTGATCTGGGGAGGCGAATTCGGCCGGACGATCTACTGCCAGGGGGCGCTTTCCAAAGAGAATTACGGCCGCGATCATCACCCGCGTTGCTTCACGGTATGGATGGCGGGGGGCGGGATCAAACCGGGGATCGTCCACGGAGAAACCGACGATTTCTCATACAATGTTATTCAAGATCCTGTACATATTCATGAAATGAATGCGACGATTCTCAATCGGTTGGGGATCGATCACTGGCGTTTCACCTACAAATATCAGGGCGCGGACATGCGGTTGACGGGGGTCGAGCGGCGCGAGCCGGTGAAGGCGTTGTTCGCGTGAAGTCGGCTCGAGGGTGCGGTTCGAGCGCGCGAAGTCGGCTCGAGGGTGCGGTTCGAGCG
>JAKBCQ010000117.1 GCA_021807585.1 Planctomycetota bacterium
TCGAATTCGGCGAACGACGATCGTCTGCTTTTCAAAACGGGGGGTGCGCTCGATCTCCAAATCGCCACCGGATCGAAGCGCTCGGGGGGTCAAGAACGCCTAAGGCTTTTGGTTGCGCGAGCACACCGCGAGATCAAGGCGATCGTTTATCGCGACGGCTTCGCGGGCGCCGCCGAAAACGACCGGGTTCGGTTCGATTCTCCGATTGGAACGGTTTTTTTTGATCGAGTTGAGAATGTGACGAAATCACTGACATTTGCTCAATCAAAAGGCGATTATGAGTTATCGATCCCGCTTTCGGTCTTGCGCTTCGACCCTCGACACGGCGTCGAGACGTCGGGCGATCTGGGCGTGTTGCGCGGCGACGGAGCGCAAACGACGAGCCGCGTCTACTGGAACAACCTCGACACGGGCCTGGTGAGCGACATCCCCTCCGAGGCGAGGCTCCGACCCGATCATTGGGGCGTGTTCGTTATTGAATAATCAATTGATATTAACACTATTCAAGGATTTATTGATGAAGATTACGTCGATTCTGCTGTTATGCTTGACGTTTACGATCGAGCGAGCGGACGGCGGCGAGCCCGACGCGGATACGCTCGCCGTCGCGACATTCCGGACGGGGGATACCGAGATTTTCCTGGTCGATCCCGTCTCGGGCGATTCGTTTAACTTGACAAAGAGCCCGCGGTCGAACGAACGATATCCTTCGTGGTCGCCCGACGGCGGGCGTGTGGCGTTCAATTCGGACCGCGACGGCACGTTTAATCTCTTTGTGATCGACGCCGACGGAAAGAATCTTCGTCAGTTAACTCATGAGAAGGCGCCCGTCGTCGCGGGGATGCAAAGTTGGCCCGTCGACGGTTCGTGGATCTATTTCGGACTTTTCGGCGAGGGTCCGCCGCGGATGTGTCGGATTCGTCCCGACGGTTCCAATTTCAAGGTCGTCGGCGAAGGGATCGACCCCGCGATCTCTCCCGACGGCAAGACGATCGCCTATGCGAACGTCGTTCCAGGCGGCCATTGTTTATTCGTTATGGATATCGACGGCAAAAACATACGCCGGCTGACGACGAGGCCCAACGCGTGGGCAGGAGTTCATGCGTCGTGGGCGCCCGACGGCGACACGATTGTTTATGCCGATCGAGTCGGCGACGCGCTTGAAATTTTTCGGATCGATCGCGACGGGACGAACGTCAAGCAACTGACCTCGCTCGGCCGTGCGGCGACGAGTCCCGCGGTTTCTCCCGACGGCGGGCGTATCTCGTTCCGACTCTGCGATGAAATCTACTGGCGCGACGCGAAGACGAGCGAACGCGCGTACAAAGAACGCCGCGGCGATAAAAGACCCGTCTGGGTCATGTCGATCGACGGATCGAACCCGCGCTTGATCGAGCCTCTCCATTATCAAACGACGATCGACGGTTCGCGCGCGCCCTGGAAGCCTCGCAGCCGCATCGCCACAAATTAATATAATAATAATAATGAATTCGAGGACGATTGCTCTCCTCGTTCGTCGACCCGGCTTTCGACGATCGTCGGTTTGAAATCCGCGCGGATCGATTCGATTCGATCATCCATCAAGATTATGTACAATCAAAGATAAATGATCGATCGGCGCAAAAAACCCGCCTGGGCGAATCGGTCGTTCGCCCCGGCGGGTTTGGATCAAAGATTTTCGATACGCCGAGGATAGGCGTTCGTTCAGATCCGCTTTTTCTCGAGCTGCATGTTGAGGCCGAGGCCGCGGATCTCGTTCGTGAGGACGTCGAAGCTCGCGGGGGTTCCGGCCTCGAGGGTGTTTTCCCCCTTAACCATGCTCTCGTAAATCTTGGTTCGTCCCTCGACGTCGTCGCTCTTGACGGTGAGCAGCTCTTGCAAGATGTACGCGGCGCCGTACGCCTCGAGCGCCCACACCTCCATCTCGCCGAACCGCTGACCGCCGAACCGAGCCTTGCCGCCCAACGGTTGCTGCGTAATCAACGAATAAGGACCCGTCGCTCGCGCGTGGATCTTATCGTCGACAAGGTGGTGAAGCTTGAGCATATAAATATAGCCGACGGTCACTTTTTGATCGAAGCGATCGCCGCTACGGCCGTCGTAGAGCTGGGCTTTGCCGTTTTCGGGAAGACCCGCGTCTTTGAGGCACTGGTGGATGGTATCTTCGGCGGCGCCGTCGAAGACGGGGCAGATCGCGCGGAAGCCGAGTTTGGCGGCGGCCCAGCCGAGGTGGGTTTCGAGAATCTGGCCGACGTTCATCCGGCTCGGCACGCCGAGGGGATTGAGGAGGATTTCGAGCGACGTGCCGTCTTCGAGGAACGGCATGTCCTCCTCGGGAAGAATCTTGGCGATGACCCCCTTGTTGCCGTGCCTGCCGGCCATTTTGTCGCCGACCGAGATGATCCGCTTGGTCGCGACGTAAACCTTCACCATCTGGAGCACGCCCGAGGGGAGTTCGTCGCCGCGTTTGAGGGTGTTGAGTTTGCGATCGCGCTCGTCGCGGAGCGCGTCGAGCCTGGTTCCATGGCGCCTGACGATCAACCGCGCCTCCTCGGCGACCGAGGGGGTGCGAATATCGAGCGTCTGGAGCTTGAATCGATCGCTCTCGTCGGCGAGCGATTTGGCCTCCTTGTCGCGACCGAACGGTTTCCCCGTCGTGGGATCGTTGATCGGCCCCCCCACGACCTGTTCGAGAGCCTTAATCATCGCTTTATATTCTTCAGCGATTTTCATGTTCTCGGCTTGTTCGGTGTCCTTGATCTCCTTGTCGAACGCCTTGCGTTCCTCCTCGGAGAGGCTCATCCGCCGGCTGAACCGGTGGGTGTTGGTGACGATCCCCTCGACTCCCGACGGAACCTCGAGCGAATCGTTCTTCACGTCTTCGCCGGCTCGGCCGAAGATCGCGTGGAGCAGTTTTTCCTCGGGGGTCAGCTCGCTCTTCGATTTGGGCGCCACCTTGCCGACCAGAATGTCGCCGGGCTTCACGTAGGTGCCGATCCGGACGACGCCGTTCTCGTCGAGATTCCGCAGCGCCTTCTCCGAAACGTTGGGGATGTCTCGCGTGAACTCCTCGCGCCCCAGTTTGGTCTCGCGAATCTCGATCTCGAACTCTTCAATATGCAACGATGTGTAAACATCTTGCTTCATCAACTTTTCACTGATGATGATCGCGTCTTCGAAGTTATAGCCGTCCCACGCCATGAAGCCGACGAGGACGTTGCGGCCGAGCGAGAGGACTCCGTGGTAGGTCGACGCGCCGTCGGCGAGGATCTCGCCCTGTTTCACCTGTTGTCCAAGGGTGACGACGGGCTTTTGATTGAGACACGTCCGTTCGTTGAGGCCGACATACTTGCGCAGCTTGTACACGACTCCGTCGATCTCGATCCGCGACGAATCGACATACGTGACGGTCCCGTCGGTTCGCGCCTTGACGATCATCCCCGAGTTCATCGCGACGGCGCTTTCGAGCCCGGTCGCGACGATCGGCGGCTCGGCGACCAGAAGCGGCACCGCCTGCCGTTGCATGTTCGATCCCATCAACGCCCGGTTGGCGTCGTCGTGCTCGAGAAACGGAATCAAACCCGCCGAAACGCCCACCATCTGTTTGGGCGAAATATCCATATATTGGACTTTATCGATCGGAATCATCTCGAAGTCGGTTTGATACCGCGCGATGATCGAGCTTCCCTTGAGCTTGCCGTGTTCGTCGACGGGGGAATCGGCGGGGGCGAGATACGCCTCGCTTTCCTCGTCGGCGCGCATCCAAACGACGTCGTTCGTCAGCTTCCCGTGATCGATCTTGCGATAAGGCGTGATCAAGAAACCATATTCGTCGACGCCGCCGTAAATCCCGAGCGAGCTGATCAAGCCGATGTTCGTACCTTCGGGGGTTTCGATCGGGCAGATCCGACCGTAGTGCGAGATGTGGACGTCGCGCACCTCGAAGCCGGCTCGTTTGCGGTTGAGGCCTCCCGGGCCAAGCGCCGAGAGACGCCGCTCGTGAGTCAACTGCGCCAGCGGATTCGTTTGATCGACGACCTGCGACAATTCGCCCCGGCCGAAGAAATACTCGATCGCGGCGCCGATGCTCTTGGGATTGATCAGCGATCGGGGGGTCATGTCGTCGGCCTCTTTGAGGCTCATCCGCTCCTGAACCGTCCGCCGCAACTTAAGAAATCCCTTGCGCAGCTCGTCGGCGGCGAGCTCGTCGATCGTCCGCAGCCGACGATTCCCGAGGTGATCGATGTCGTCGACGTGGCCCACGTTTTTTCGAAGATTGAGAATATATCGAATCGCATTGACGTAATCGATCGGATCGAGCGTCATCCGATCCTCGGGGACGGTCTGATCGAACTTGCGATTGATCCGGAATCGACCGACGCGACCGAGCCGATACCGATTCGTGTCGAAGAACTTCTCGTTGAACAGCTCGCGCGCCTTCTCGAGCTGCGCCGGATTCCCCGGCCGCAGTCGTTGATAAATACGCAAGAGCGCGCTCTCATGATCATCTGTTGGATCTTCTTGGAGCGACTGGAGGATGAGGGGGTCGCGATTTTGGCCGAGGACTTTGACGACGCCGATTTTGGCGTCGGCGAGGATTTCGGCGAGGGTGGCGGAGATCGTCACGCCCGATTCGGCGAGGACTTCGCCGGTCATGGGGTCGATGATGTCGCCGCACGCGGTTCGCCCTTCGAGTTCGGACGCGGCGCGGGGCGACGCGGTGTCGATCTCCATGACCTCGTGGAAGGCTTCGAGGATCGCCTCGTCCGACGAGAACGCGGGGCTCATGGCGCGGAGAAGCGTCATCGACGAGAATTTGCCCGATTGATCGATGCGGACGCCGAGGGTGTCTTTTTTGGTGACCTGGAGTTCGATCCAGCTCCCCCGTTCGGGGATGATGCGGCACGCGTGGAGCTTGCGATCGCCCGCCTCGACTTCGACGACGAAATCGACTCCGGGACTGCGGTGCAACTGACTGACGACGACGCGCTCGGCGCCGTTGATGATGAACTCGCCCCCGCCGATCATGATCGGCATGTCGCCGAGATAGACCGACTCCTCGATCGCGGCCTCGCCTTTATTGAGCCGAAGCCAAACGTGGAGCGGCCGACCGTAGGTCAGTCGAAGCTGACGACATTCGTCGGGTTCGTACCGCGGCTTGCCGAGGTCGTACTTGATATATTCAAGCTTAAGCGTTTTATCATAACTTTCGATCGGGAAGATCTCGCGGAAGACTCCCTCGAGCCCGGTGTCGCCGCGTTGCTCGGCGGCGACGTCGAGTTGCAAGAATCGATCATAACTACGAGTTTGGATCTCGGTGAGATCGGGGATCGGAAAGTCGTCGCGAATCCCGCCGAAATTGCGCTTGATGTCGGGAATAATACGCCGCACGGTACCGGCGGTGGCCATGACGTTACGCTCCTAGCTGGGGTGTGGGCGGGTTCGCGGGGGAGGGGGGCGTCCCCGCTCCGCGAAGCCCGATCCGCTGTGCGTCGGTCGTAAGCCGACGCGGGGTCGGTTGCTGAACGATCGACGCCGACGATAATTCCGCTGACGGGGTCCCTTTCGCGACGCGCCCAAGGACGCGCCGCGACGGGTTCGGTCGATCGCGGTCGGTTCGACCGCGGCGGGTCATTTGATCGAGACCGTGGCGCCCGACTCCTCGAGCTCTTTCTTGAGCTTCTCGGCGTCGTCCTTGGAGATCCCCGTCTTGACGGGCTTGGGAGCGGCCTCGACGAGATCCTTGGCCTCTTTGAGGCCGAGCGCCGTCGCGGCGCGGACGACCTTGATGACGTTGAGCTTGTTGGCGCCGAACGATTCGAGGACGACGTCGAACTCGGTCTTGGCGGCGACGGGCTCGGCGGCGACGGCGGCGCCCGCGGGCGCGGCGACGACCGCGGCCGCCGCGGCTTTGATGCCGTGCACGGTCTCGAGATAATCCCCCAGCGCCTTCGCTTCGAGCACCGTCAATTTGACGATCGACTCGCCCAGGGTCTTGATATGATCGGCAAAAACAGTCATTTCCGCTGTGGACATTGGAATCGGATCCTTTCGCTTATCCTTGGAACGCTCAAGAGTATCGACTTGTACAAACGCCGATCACTCGAAATCAAAAATATCAACGAGGGAACAAAAATCAGTGCGCCGCGGTCGATCGGCTCGCGTCGTCCGGCGGGGGGTACGTCGCGCCGCGGTCTCTCTCAAGCGATACCCGCGAATCGACCCCGCGCGGGGCGGTCGCGGTCGCTCGGCAATCGGTCACGCGGGGGGATTCGGGGCTCCTTCCTCGGGCGTCGCCTCGGCGGCCGCGGTTTCCCCTTCGGCGCCTTCGGCGAGCGTTTGAATTTGGCCCAAAAGTCCGCTCGCGGGGGCGTTCGCCAACGCGACGACCCGCTGCACAGGGGACATCGCCAACTGCACGACGCGGGCGATCAACGCCTCGCGGCTCGGCAACTTGGTGATCGCCTCGACCTGATCGGGTCCGATCACCACGCCGTCGACCGCTCCCCCTTTGATCTCGGGCTTCTTCAGCTTCTTGACGAGCGTCGAAATCTCTTTGGCGAGCTCGGCGACTCCCGCGCCTCCCCACGCCGCGACCGACGGTCCCGTCAAATAAGGCGCGAGCCCCCCCAGCCCCATCCCCTCGAATACCTGCCGCGAGAGGGAGTTCTTGAGAACCCGAACCTTGATCGATTTCTTTCGCAAATCGCGCCGCATCTGCGTTTCCGCGACCGCGTCCAAACCCTTGAAATCGAGGATCAAAAGCGACCGCGCGTCGGCGAGATCGTCTTTGAGCTGCTCGACCATTAATTCTTTGACATATTTACTCATTTGTTACCGTTCCAATCCGACCCGGCTCGCTCGATCGCGGCGGCGCGGGTCGTCCGTCTCTTGGGGTTCGATCGGGGGTTAAAGCGCGACGTGAACGCCGGGACTCATCGTCGCCGAGACCGTCACCGACCGCAGGTACGTCCCCTTGGCCGCCGCGGGCTTGAGACCGCGCAGGTAATTGAGAAACGTCGTCACGTTTTCAATTAAATTCTCCTCGGGGAAGCTAAGCTTGCCGACGGGAACGGCGACGTTTCCCCCCTTGTCGTTGCGGAATTCGATTTTGCCGGCCTTGAACTCGCGCACCGCCGACGTGATGTCGGTCGCGACGGTTCCCGAGCGGGGCGAAGGCATCAAACCGCGCGGGCCGAGGATTCGACCGAGCGGGCCGACGACCCCCATCATATCGGGAGTCGCAAGCGCGACGTCGAAATCCATCACCCCCGCCTTGATCTTTTGCGCCAGGTCGTCGCCGCCGACGATGTCCGCCCCAGCGGCGAG
>JAKBCQ010000118.1 GCA_021807585.1 Planctomycetota bacterium
TTTTTGCGATACCCCTTCTTATTCCGTCCTGGCTTCAGGCCTTTGGCCTGAGAGATCTTAGCCCAGGGTGAAACACTGGGATTAGCATTTAACGATAAATCAATCTTTTTACGATAATCCTTCGCATTCCGTCCTGGCTTCAGGCCGCGGGCCTGGGAGATCATAGCCCGGTGCAAGTCGCCGGGAATCCGATCGCTTCTTGAATCCGATCGCTTGATGACGATCGACTTGCCGATCGACCCATCGATTGTGATAGAATCTCACGATGAGCACCGTCAGCTATCTCGATCGTTTTCTGGAGCCGGTGACAGATTCCATGACGCCGAAGCTTGCTCGTCGGCTCGTATCACTGCGCGCCGACGAACACCTTCAAGCTGAGATCGAAATTCTTCGGCGGAAGGCGAATGAGGGGTCGCTCACTCCGGAAGAGGAGGAGTCATACAAAGATTTTGTCGAAGCGGTCGACGTAATCTCCATCATCCAATCGAAAGCGCGTCGCTTCTTAATCCGACACTCGGCGGAGCATGAACGACACAATTCGTGATTTGGTGAGGCGCAGAGCCGATGATCGATGCGAATACCTCCATATTCCGCAAGAAGCCACTCCCTTCATCTCATTCCACATCAAGCACGTGATCGCTAAACAACATTTGGAGAATGACGGAGTCGACCTGTCCGGGCTTGCTTATGCGTGTGATCGCTGTAACGCGTTCAAAGGCCCGAACCTATCGAGTATTGATCCCAATACGGGTGAGAAAGTTGACTTGTATCATCCGCGTACGAACGTTTGGTCCGATCACTTCGCAGTCTCAGCCGGAATGATCGTCGGTCTGACGCCTATCGGTCGCGCCACGGCTCGTTTACTCAGAATGAACGACCCTCGCCGTGTGGAACTGCGCCTGAAGTGGCTGGAAGAAGGTGGAAATATCTGGATATATTGAATAGCCTCCAGGGCGCATGGATCTGCTTGCGTCAGGGTGACTTCATTTTTTTCGTTCGTGAATCTGTGTTTTCGATTTGCTGAGATTTTGGGATTCTGTCCGACGACGTGAAAGATAAGAGCCCGGTGCGAAGCGCCGGGTATCCGGTTCTCGTTCTTCCGGCTTCAGGCCGAAAACCTGATGATTCGCAAAAAAAACAACCCCCCTAAATCCCCCCGCAAGCGGGGGGAAGGAATACAATCGCTCATGTTAGTACATCGAAGCATGTAACTCCCTCTCCGCATGCGGGGAGTGCCGGGGACGGGTCGATTTCCTGAATGGAACCCAGGGTTTCATCCTGGGCTAAGATCTCTCTGGCAGTTGGCCCGAATTCGGAAAACGTAAACTCTCTGATCCGATGCGATCGAATCGCCGATTTCTCAGGGTTAAAGCCCTTCATTCTGATCCCGTGCTTCCGATCACTTCGCCGGCTTCGAAACCGCCCCCGCCCTCGTCCCCTTCTTCGTCGGCCTCGGACGAACGCGGTTGGGCAAAGGCTCGCCCGTTGATCGGTCGAATTCGTCGGGACTCAAAGTCTCGGGCTTCAAATCCAAGGTCTCATTCGTCCATATAAATAATTCACGTCTCATGTCGGCAAGCGTTTTCGTGTACTTCGGATCGCTCGCCAGGTTGGTTAACTCGTCCGGATCGGCCATGACGTCGTAAAGCTCCTCGGCGGGTCTTGGGCTCTCAAAACACCACTCTTGTAATCGGCTCAGCTTTCCCTCGTCATGCAGCCTTCTCATCGCAACGAAAGTGAGGCTCCGTACCGCGTCGGCGGGAGGCGTGAGAGGATTGATGTTGTCATCATTCTTGATATATTTGAACGTTTCCGTCCGCACGGCGCGGCCCCGCGCCGCGTAGTCGTGCCAGTTCCGTTCGGCAAAGATCATATGATGAAGCTTTGCCTTGGGATCGCGGAACAACCGCGAGATATCCTCGCCTTGAAACGTCGGACCGGGCTTGATCCCCGCCAAACCGAGGAACGTCGGCGCGATGTCGATCGTGCTCACGAGGCTTTCGCAACGACCGCCGGCCTCGACGCGCCCCGGTGCGCGAACGATCCAGGGGGTTTTGATTCCCGAATCGTAAAGCGTCGTTTTGCATCGGGGGAAAGGTCTGCCGTTATCACTAAGAAATAGAACATATGTGTTGGTGGAAACACCCTGGCGGTCGAGTTCGGCGAGCACCTCGCCGACGTGGTGATCGAGCCTGCCGATCTCGTCGTAATAGAGCGCGAGATCTTGGCGAACCTCGGGGAGATCGGGCAGGTACGGCGGAATGACGACATCTTCGGGCGCGTGTGGTTTGGGGATGGCGCCGGGTTGGTAGTCGCGGTGCGGGTCGAACGACGCGAGCCAAAGGAAGAACGGTTTATCTTTGGGACGCTCGCGAAGCACGGGGATCCATTGATCGCAGCCGCTCTGGACGGCGCTCGATCCTTCGGCGGTCATACGTGTTTTGGCGTTTTTATCCGTTGGTAGTTGAAATCCCGCGGAATTCGCGTCGCGTACGACATTGAACCGATTTTTGACGGCGTTTCCCAGGTGCCATTTGCCCGCGGCGGCGGTCCAATAGCCCGAAGCCTTAAGTTTTTCGACGAACGTGATCTGTTCGGCGGGGAGTGGAGCGTGCAATTCGTCGGCGTCGGTGTTATGGGGATATCGACCCGTGATCATACTGGAGCGGCTTGGGCTACACGAGCTGCACGTGACGAAGGCGCGATCGAAGCGCATTCCTTCGCGGGCGAGTTTATCGATGTTGGGCGTTCGGATTTTGGGGTTACCGAAGGCGCCGCAATCGTTCCAGGCCATATCGTCGGCGATGATGAGGACGAAGTTGGGTCGTTTGGGTTCGTCGGCGGCGTGGGCTTCGACCTGAGCGAACGCGAGTACGACGATCAATCCCGCGGGCAAGTTCAACTTCATCGCAGATCCTCGGCGGTTCGTGGTCGGGGGTGTTTGGTTTCATGGGGAGGATGGATTATAACGAACCGCGAGGGGATTGGGAGGTTGGAGTGGGAATGGGGCGGAAATTGGTGTAATAGCTGGTTTGAATGATTGACAAGATATGATAATCAAGGAAGTAGAGTCGTAAATTATAATGTAGTAAGCCGGAGTTGAGGATAAAAAAAATCACTCGATTATCGTAATGTTGTGGCGAGAGCAGGGTTTGTCGATATTCATCTTCAATTTAAATCGTTATTCAAAAAGATGTAGGTATTTTATCTCGTCAATCGAATTTGGAAAAACGTGGAGGAATATTCGATAGATGATGAGTAATCTTCGATGAATTGTGCCGAAGTGAATCGAATAAAGTAATTCCGATGCGAATTAGATTTCATTTGATGCGAACGCGTTCTAGGGTAACACATTATCGTAACATTAATTTGTAATTTCTGGTTACTCTCGCGAGAATGATGTCCTCTCCTGATGTGCGAGGAGATAATTATGAAAAATTACATATAAATCATTTTGCTTAGTGATAAAGAGGTTTTCATCGAGTTGAACTGACGCGTCATTTTTTTCGAACGCCTCCTTTCCGACGCAGTCCGAGACCCGCCAGGAACAAGTCGGGAGCGTCGATTCGATCCAAGGTTCTGGAGCGAAAAATTCCGACTTCGACGAGGTAATCGATGAATTCCCTGGGGGTATCGGTCGGGGGAACGAAACTCGCGTCTCCTTGGACCCGCTCGGTTTTCCAGTAGTCGCGGAACACGAGTTCCAACTCTTTCCGACCGCAGGGAACGGATTTTCCCGTGATTACATTTTTGAGCCCCTCCAGCCAGGGCCATTCATCCTTGCAACTTAATACATGTTCTTCCGAAACCGTATCGAGGGCGCGACGAAGCCAGGCGGGGGTGATCAGCCTTGGCGGGGTGGGAAGGCTTCCCGAATGAACCTGTCGATCAGCCGCCTGTTCCACGAGTCGAACCAGGGGTCGGGGCAAAGCTTGTCCTTTTCCATCGCGGACGTGCTCGAGCACCCATCGATAAGCGAGTCCCTTGTTTCGGTTCGCCCCCATGAATTCCCCCACCATGCGGTCGAAGAGAGGCTTGGCGTCTTTCACGAGGCTCATATCGGGTATTTCACCGAGCTTATCGTCCGAGCGAAATTTGATTCTCGACGATTTGCAGTAATTGAGCAGTCGCTCGCTCTGGTTCGCGATTCGTTTGAGCAGGAGCCCGTGGATGTTGCGATCGCTCCAGGTGATTTCCGTGCGATTCGCGGCGAGTTTGGCGAGATCGGCGATTCCCGCTCGGGTGTGCCGATCGAAAAGATCGGTTCGGAGGAAGAGCTTGGCGCGCACCCTTCGCCATCGTCGCGTGTACGACGACCAGAACGCGATCAAATCGGCGATCGCCCGACTCTGTGTCGCCCATTTCCCTGCGCCGAGGGTGTCGAGCTCGTCGTATCCGACAAAGATATGTTTATCCTCGCGTTCCAGCCTCTCATCAAGGCGATCGATCGCGAGCAGAGGCGCATCCCCGGCTTTCTCGAAAGCATCGATGATCGCGATCGCGGATCCTCCCGGTTGTCGTTTCAAATCGGTCATCGATTCCCGCGCCGAATCGTCGAGTTCATCCCAAAGAACACGCAACATGTAGGCGAACCAAAAATTGATTCCAGAGAATGGTCGGCTTCCTCGTTCGGTTTGGAACCGGTCGAGACCTTGAGCGTCGGGGAAATCACGTTCGATCGGATAAGCGGGGAACCAAGACGGGTTGCTCGGGAGTCGAAGACGAATCCCGCTCGCATGTTCCTTTAAGTATGGTAACAACTTGAGTTTCATCACCGCGCGAAAAAGTTCGGTTTTTCCCGCTCCTCTCGGGCCCAGAACGATCGTCACGTCGGGATCGAACGCACGCAAATGCTCGGGAACGGGATAGAGCGTACGCGGAAAATTCTCCTCGGATTCCGCCTCGGCACGGCCGTTGCTGCCCATTTGGGAAAGGTCGCGTAACAGTTCTCCCGTATCAAGAGACTTGGTCATCCGTTTTCCCGCTCCTCGAAAACGCCGAAACGTTCCAGGATTCGTCGCTCAATCGCGCCAAAATCGGCGTCGCTCGCCAAACTGTCGGCGATATCTTCCAAACCGTCGAAATGGGAGAATTTAGGCTTGTAGTAAAGTGGAATCGAAACATGCGGAGCGTCGGAACCTTCCAGATCGCTCACGTCCCAAATGCCGAGCTCTTCTGTTTCCTCCGACGTGTACGCGTAATAATGCGACGCGAATTCGTCTCGAGCGCGCTCGGAGAATTGCTCGATCGCCGCCCGCGCCGCTTTCGTGTCCTCCGGAACCATCGCGTGGGCGAGTATGCATTCCAGTTGAGGTAGCGATTGACGGACGCGATCGGCGCCGAGTCGCTCCAGTACCAATCTCAATCCCCGCCAACTCTGTTCGCTCGAGTTACCGATGAGGAGATGCAGATGTGCTATCCCACCGAGAAGCAAACCCGCCGGCTCGGAGATCCCCGTCCGTGAATCAATCAGGATCCAATTCGGCTCAAGCTTATTTCGAACCTCTTCCAATAATGTTCGTAAGGGGTGGTCGTTCAAGCCGTCGCCGGTGGGTTCGAAATCGATACGAGCTAACTTTCCCAGATAATCATTATTCAATGTTCCCGCGGGAAAGACCAGGATCTCGCCCGAACCCGTGACAGTCTCGCTGCGGCAGGCGTGGTAGTAATCTGCAAGGTCCAACTGAACGAACGGTCGCTCGATGAAATAATCGACGATACCCCACTGAGCGATCGTGCCCTTGTCATCCGAGGCGAGCAACGTCGCGATGCCAGGCGCGTCCAGGTCCATGTCGACGACAACCACACGTTCGCCCCGTCGAGCCCGACGCACCGCGAACGACGCCAAAACCGTGCTTCGACCCATTCCGCCTTTGAATGAGTGGAACACGACGATCGGCGGGCCTTTATGCTCGACTGGAGTTGCGGAAGTCTGGTCACGAGGATCCGCATTCTCGTCCTCAATATGCGCCGTCCAAGCCGGCGATTGCAAGTCGGCCAACCACGCGCCGAGACGACGATGTCGATCCGCCACCTTGAATCGATCGGAAATCTGCCGGCCGGTCTTCCAAGCCAACTCGGCGAGTCGATATTCTCCAGTTGAAGTGTCCGAAGCGAGCCAAATCTCATTCGTCCAATACGGATCGGCGACCGATTTCAATCGCTCATCAATCATGACGCGCATCGCGTCGGGTTTATCCCGAATCCAGGCGGCGACGCGAAGGCGGCCAAACAGATCGTCAATCAACACGACCCTTTCGATGCTCGATTCTTGATTAATTAAATCTTCAATCGCTTCGATAGAGTCCGTTTTCGCTTCGTCGCAATGCTTGCGCAACATCAGATCACCCCGTCGAGTTTCATGCCGGCGATCGTGTCTTCATACACGCATATGGCCTCGATGAGCCAATCCGCGGCTCGATTCGGGTCGATGGACCCCGCCGCGCTATACCTCATATTGAAATCCCAAGCCGAAATACCCATCGACGGGATGGATAAGACAAGCGCGGTGGTGTATTTCGCTGATCGCGCACCCGTCATCGCCCCGACGTTCGAAACCAAACTTTTCAGCCTGTGATGAGTCCAGTTTTGGGGTAGCGGAGGACCGTTCTCGAGAAGGTAAAGCGATTTTAAACTGCACTCGACCACATATCCAGCAAGATACGCCGCGCCGTCGGGACGATTCGATTTTTCAAGTACATTCGCGTCGAATAAATGCTTCGTCGCTGCATCAGGATGATCTTCCATCTGGAATGAGAGCTTGGACAACTAATTATCTCCCTTTTATAAACCACAATTATTGTAGCCGAATAGTTGGTTTCACCTTGGATTACAACCGTCGCGTGAAAATGTAATGTTTCGATCCTAAACATATCACTGAATAAGCAGTAATAAAAATTTTATACTGTGACGAAATGATCGATCGTCGGTCGCATCTGAATGCGAATCGAGCCCGAGAATCATGCCGCACCTCTCTGATATCACGTTTCCGATCTCGATAGAGGATCACAACGAAGTTACACGATAGTTAACATTGTCGAGGATCAATCGAGGTGTCAATAGTTAGGTGATCTGCGCAGTGTACTGGTTCAACGGCAAACGAAGTTTCAAGGCCTTTGATTTTACGTACCGATTTGGCGCTTTCTCGCCAATCCCGATGAGGAAAAATGGCGGTCTTCACGCCGCCCCCCCATCGGTCTTGGTCGCCGGATCGGCGCTCGGATCGTGTCGCCACGTCGCCCTATCCTCCGCCCGGTTCCA
>JAKBCQ010000119.1 GCA_021807585.1 Planctomycetota bacterium
ATTCTACACGGCGCTCGGAATCGACCCGTCGCGCCAATTCGAAACCCCCGACGGCCGTCCCATTCGCCTCGTCGAAAAAGGAGAAGCGATCAAAGAGTTGACGGCATAATGATATTATTGCAAGATATTTCCGATTGATCCGACCGGGACGCGTCATTTTTACGTAATATTCTAATGATAGATTCATCTTTTTCGGGCGTTCGGTTGATCGAAGTCGAAAAAACGTACGGTGAAATCGATTCGGAGCGGGTCGTCGCGCTCGATCGCGTTTCGGTTTCGTTCCGCGAAGGCGAGAGGACCGCGATTGAGGGGAAATCGGGATCGGGGAAATCGACGCTTTTGAATTTGCTGGGGGGGCTTGATCGTCCGACGTCGGGAAGGATCGAGGTGGGCGATCGAGCGATCGATCGGCTCAAACCCGACGAGCTCGCGCGGTATCGATTAGAAAAAATCGGCATGATTTTTCAGTCTTATAACCTCATTCCTTCACGTACCGCGGTTCAGAACGTCGAGCTTCCTTTGATCGTCGCGGGCGTTTGTAAGAACGATCGGCGCGAACGAGCCGTGAAGGCTCTTGAGAAAGTCGGCCTGGGAAAACGGCTGAATCACCGCCCCGATCAGCTTTCGGGAGGCGAATCGCAACGGGTCGCGATCGCTCGGGCGCTAATCAACGCGCCGCGCGTCGTGCTCGCCGACGAGCCGACGGGAAACCTCGATTCGGCGACGGCGCGCGCCGTCGTCGATATGCTTGTCGAACAAGTCGCGGCGAGCCGAGCGTGCCTGATCGTCGTCACCCACGACCGCGATCTCGCTCGACGCTCCGCCGAACGGCTGATTCGCATCGAAGACGGATCGATCGTCGAGGATTATTATATTTAATTATTTGTTTTTTCCGGTAAAGGATCGTCGGCATGAGAGGGGTCGATCTGATTGAATTCGCGATCGAATCGATGCGAAAGCATCCTTCTCGTTCGATTCTGAGCGTGTCGGGGGTCGTCGCGGGAACGTTCGCGCTTTCGCTTTCGATAGCGATCGGCCTCGGGATCGAGCGCGCCGTCGTCGAGAAGTTCCGTCGCGACGACATGCTGAGAAAAATCATGGTCCGCCCAAACTTCGGATACGACGAAAACACGCCCGCCGACGCGACCATTGTCGAAGGCGGAATGAGCGATGCGAAGCGAAATCGAATCCGCAAAGCTTTGAAACGTAATTATAGAAATGAGAATATGTTAAAAAACTATATTATACTGGATCGTCAATGTCTGAAAGACGTCGCCAAGATAACCGGAGTGCGATCGATTTATCCACACACAATCGGCCGGTTTCGCGCGCATCTGGGCGAAACCGAGTTCGACGTCGATTCGGCTTCGGTCGCGCCGGGAGACCGCGAAATCAAGGAAAGATTGCTCGCCGGGAAGGCGTTTGACTCGCTTGACGATCCCGACATCGTCGTTCACGAATTTCTGCTCTATCGCTGGGGCTTTCGCGGCGACGACGACGTCAAAAAAGCGATCGGCGCGAAAGTCGCTCTGCATTCAAAAACAAAAAGAGACGATCATAAATACTTATTTCCATTACTTGATGAACTTAAGCGGAAGGGAACCCCGTTGGGCGCATTCGAGGAGGCGACGATGATCTCGCTGGTCTCACGTCTCCCCGCAATGATCCAGGAATTGAAAATCTCGCCGGCGGAACGATCTCTTTTGACGCTGATGATCGAACGGTTCATCCCGCTCGTCAAACAGAAAGCCGCCCCGGATCGCACCGTCGTGGTCACGATCAAAGGGGTCGTCAGAGAAAGCGACGAGGACACGCGGTACGCTTGGGCTTCAAATTCCATGGCGACGGACGCCGACGTTCTCTTCTCGGTCGGCAAGTCGGCCGAGCTTCATCTCCAACATGAAGACGCGGATCGTTATGGATTCATGGACGTCGTCGCGATCGCCGACCGAGAGGAGGACGTCGAGACGATCGAGAAGGAGGTCGAGAAATTAGGTTACGGAACATACTCGCTTGTGAAAATCATTAAAGAATTACGAACAACCATTATTTTAATCGCAATCGGAATCGGGCTGATCGCGATCGGCATGCTGCTCGTCGCTTGCATCGGAATCGCCAATACGATGATTATGAGCGTGCTCCAGCGGACCCGAGAAATCGGCATATTAAAGGCCGTCGGCGCGCGCGACCGCGACGTCCGTCGGCTCTTCCTCTTTGAAGGGGGAACGATCGGCTTCATCGGCGCAGCAATCGGGCTATCGCTTTCCTTGCTTGCCGAAGCTCCGGGAAACGCGATCATCCGCATGGTGACGCCGAAAAAATCGGTTCTTCCGCTCGACGCGACGTTCTTCGCCTATCCGGCTTGGATGCTCCTCGGCGTGCCGGCGCTCGTGACGACGATCGCGCTCGTCGCCGCGTACATCCCGGCGCTGCGCGCCTCCCGAATGGATCCCGTGCAGTCATTGCGATATGAGTAATATCTCATGATATCACGTCATGCGAAAGACGATTCTTGAACGAGAGTCGATTCTTGAACGTTCGCCACGACGGCGCGCGGTTTCTTGGGCTTCGGTTGATGTTTCCAGCGGCGGTGCAGCCATAAATATTGTTCGGGATCGCGACGGACGATCCGTTCGATCGCCGACGTGAAGCGTTGCGTGAGCAACTGCGCGTCGGCGGCCGTCCCGGTCAGTTCGTCGGGACGAGCGACAAGCTCGCAGCCGACCTCGTAATGAAAGCGATCGCCGACACGCCGAGCGTAGCCGACGACGATCGGCGCCTCGTGTTCGATCGCCAGAAGCGCGATCGCCTTATGCGTCGACGCCGGTCTGCCGAAAAAATCGACGTACATCCCGTTTTGCCCCGCGTCTTGATCCGCCAGAAACGACAGCACGCCCCCTTCGCGCAAAACCCGCAGCATGTCGTCATATCCCCCTTTTTTGGGGATCAAACGCTGTCCCGTGCGTTCGCGGAACGACCGCAGGAATCGATCGAGATACGGATTATCAATCGCCCGTGCGACCGAATCGGTTGGAAATCCGAACGCTCCGAACAAATAACCCGCCATCTCCCAATTGCCGAAATGGCCCGTCAGCATGATCATCGGCCCGCCGTCCAAAAGCGCGTTCAACACGGGCTCGTAATTCACCAGCGTCACATACTTGCGCCAGGTCGTGGGTTTAAGTTTGCGCGGAATGTGGAGGATCTCCATCAAAACCATAAAAAAGTGCTTGTAAACACCTTTAATAATTCGATCACGTCCCGCGGCGTCGATTTCGGCGCCGTAGGCGAGTTTCAGATTATCATCGGCGACTTTGCGATGCCGCGAGTCGATCCGATAAGCGAGCCGCGCCAGGCCCCGCGCCGTCGCGTACGACCGTTCGATCGAAAGCGACTGCATCAGGCAAACGATCAGCCGAACGATCAGATAAATCGAGTAATCAAGAATTACGCTTCGTCGCTTTTTCATAGTTCGCTTCTCTCTCGGCAGGACGGGCGATCATTCATCAATATTCAGGTTATGTTCAAGCTCGACTCGACGCGGGGGGTCGCCGCCGTCGACCGGTTCACGGAGCGTCCGCGCGTATTTGGGCGCGGGGACGCCGAGATCGGCGGGATCGACCCGCGCGCCCGAACGACGAGCGGGTTCGGCGATCATCAGATCTTCGGGAACCGATTTGATTAAAATTTCATGGGTCGGGTAGGGGATGGCGACTCCGGCGTCGTCGAGCCCGCGCTGAATCGCTCCATAAAGGCGATGTCGAACCCGCGAAGCGAGGCCCGGATCGGGCACATGAACGCAGAGCGAAAAGTTGAGCGCCGAATCGCCGAGCGATTCGAGGAACGACGACGGCGCGGGATTCTTGAGCACGTCGGGGTCGGCGGCGGCGAGATCGAGCAAAATACCCGAGACTCGATCGGGATCGACTCCGTAAGCAGCGCCGACGTTGAGCAACACGCGAACCACCTTATCTTTATGCGTCCAGTTCGTCAGGCTCCCCGTGACGAACTCTTTGTTGGGAACGATCAGGCTATGATTATCGGCGTTGATAAGCGTTGTCGCTCGAATGTTGATGCGATCAATCTTCCCCGTCATCCCCGCCACGGTGACGACGTCGCCGACTCGAATCGGCCGCTCGAGCAGCAAAATCAGCCCGCAAATGAAATTCGAGACGATCTCCTGAAGGCCGAAGCCGAGCCCGACTCCGAGCGCCGCGACGACGACGCCGATCTTCTCGAAACCGAGCCGAATCGACGAGAGCGCCGAAAGCGTCCCCAAACACAAAACCGCGTACCGGCAAAGCGTCAGCGCCGCGAACTGCACTCCGGGATCGTCGCGCATCCGTGGAAAGATCACCACAGCAAAAAACGTGCTTATATAACGTAAAATACCCGCCGTAACGACGGCGATGACGACTCCTTGGAATAAATCGGCGACGGTCACCCAAACTTCGCCGCCGACGGGCCAAACGCGGATTCCGCCGAGCGTGTGAAAGAGCGCGAGATCGAGATCCCAAACCGACGCCGCGAGCGCGAGCCCGATCAACGGGACGATCACCCCCGTCAGCCCGCGCAGTTTGGAGGCGAGCTCCTCGGGTCGATCGAGCGCTTCGACCTCGGCGGCGTCGCCGTAGCCCGATTTTTTGCGCACCCAGCGCCACGAATGCTTGTCGATCGTACGGATGATTATCCAATGAATGAGCGCGCAGCCGAGGACGATCGCCGACGATTGCAAGACCGCGAAACTCAACCGCCGCGCCGTGAAGCAGTAACCGCGGACGTCGAGAACGATGATCGTCGCCGACCCGACGATCGCGAGAAGCATCGTCGCGCGTTGATTTTTTCCAGCCGTCGCCCAAACCGAGGGGACCCGAGCGAGCCACGCGAGGAGCGGCGACCGCCTGCGCGCCAGGCCGATCGCGACGACCGCCGCGGAGATCTCGAATCCGATCGAGAACAGCCGCGAGAGCCGGCTCGCGGGGACGGGACGACCGTCGGGGGCAATTAATCCACGATGCAATAATTGTTCAGGTACTAGAAACACCGCGGCGGCCAAAACGACGATCAAGATTGCGCGATTCAATTGACGCGTCATGTCCGAAGGCGCCCGCATCGCCTCCTCGGCCCAACCCCCCGGGCGCAAGAGCCGCGCGGCGAGGCGGTCGATCGCGGCGAGAGCGCCGCACGCCTGAAGCGTGAATTCGAGCGGCGCCGCGATCGATCGCGGCCAGGGAGCGGTTCGGCACGCGTACGCCGCGAGGAAAAAGAACGCCGCAAAGGGCGCCGCGACCCCGACTTCCATAAGAAATCGCCTAAACGTTCGCATGCCTGTTTTCCTGATCCATTCTTTATTTATTCTTTTGTTATGAATTCGACGAAGCGACGACGACGCGAACCGGCTCGCTCTTCTCGAGCTTTCGTTTCAAAGTCGATGCGACCAGGATCGAGATCGAGGGGACGACGATCGCGAGCGCGACCGCGACGACGAATTCGCTCGAAGTCCGTCGCCACATCGAGCGATCGACGACGTCGTCGAAGATCCCGTCGATCGCGACCGCCGTTCGAACGATTTCGCGGCGGAGCGGTTCGATCGATTCGGCGCCGAGCGGTTCGGCGTCTCGAATCCAGAAAACGCGACTCTGGAGAAACGCGTACTTCTCGTCGATCGCGCGCAAGCGGCGCATGACTTGTTTATGTGCCGATTCAGCTCGTTCCACCATACGTTCCAATCCGCGACGACGCCGATCGAGCAGGCCGCGGCGTTCGGCCTCGATCGTATCGACGAGTTCGCGGGCCGCTTTGCGACGCGATTCGGGAATCGCCGATAAAAGCGCCTCGAGCTCAAAACGATCCTCGCGCGCGTCGTCCATCAACGTCCGCTCGACCTCGGTCAGTTCGTTCTCGAGATAATTGAGTTGGAACGAAGCCCGCGCCAGATCGTCGCGAACGCGCGTATCGCTGTTCGATCCCATCCGGCGGAACTCATGATTCAATCGCACAGCGACGTGCGCGTCGCGGTCGACCTCGTTCGCCAGTTTTTTCAAGCGCTCGAGATCAGCCTGGGCGCGATCGGCGAGAACCGTCAGCTCTTGCGGGGAAAGATAAACGTTCGTCGCGGCTCGCTGTTCGTCGATCAAAATCTGCTGCTCAAGCTCGAACAGCTCGACGCTTCGCTTGGCGCGATGCCGTTCGATCGGATCCTTCGATTTCTCGGCGCTCCGCTCGGCTCGAACCGCCGCGGCCTGAAGATCGGCCCGACGACGATCGAGCAACGATTTATACATTTTGTTCATTTGCTCAACCGTTTTTGTCGCGAGTTCGATCTGAACGTCGAGAACTTTCGCCTGCACCTCGAACGCGCGATCGAGTGCGGTCCCGAGCGCGATTCGCGCGTCGATCGCCGCGGGACGCTCGCGTGCGATCCGCAACTCCCATTGAAAATTGATCAAATTTTGTTTCGCAAGCGCGACGTCGTCGGCCCGCGCCGCGGCCGCGACCGCGGCCTGCTTGTCTCCCATCTCGGCGTCAAGGCTTTCGAGGGTTCGTTGCGCCTTGATCCGATCGGCTCTGAGCGCCTCGACGTTTTTCTTGGTTTTGTCGAAATCGTCGTCGAGCTTCTTGTCGGCGGTCTTACGCTCGTCCAGATCGTTGCGCGCGGAATCGATCGCCTCCTTCATTTTCTCCAAGACGGCGTCGTCGATCGTTCCCGAAGCGACCAGGAAACCGTCGGGGAGCAACGTCGTCGGGTCGGCTTCGGCGCGCTTGAGCTTCGCCTCGAGCCGAGCCAGTTCTTTCTTCTGCTCGTCGGCCTGCGCTCCGGGATCGACCTGCGGATGAAGCGCCGCGAGCCTCGCGTCGCGTTGCTTCCTCCACTTATCGATCAAATCAACGCGTTTTTGTAATACATCGATGAACTTGCTCGTCATTCCCGATACGTCGGCTTTGGGATCGCCCGCCTGTTTCGCCGCGGCTTGCTTGAGCCGATCGATCGCCCCCAAAGCCGCGACCCGAGCCTGATCGGCGTCACGATCGGTCGTTTCAACACTCGAAATGGATGTGGAAACGTCGATTAAGGACGATCGAGACGTCCGGACGGCGGGAGCGCTCGGCTTGACGCCCGCGGCACGCCCCCCCGCGCCGTTTGGAACCGCGGGTGTCGGTCGCTCGTCGTCGCCCCCCACGCCCGATCGGCCGTTTAGGAATAAAATCGGTACGATAAGAATCATCCATGATCGCATTG
>JAKBCQ010000120.1 GCA_021807585.1 Planctomycetota bacterium
AGACCGATTCCTAAAAGATCGGTTTCTTTTCACAACAAACGCCGACTTCGCGAATGGATTGGCGCCGATCCGTCATGGAGGTCAATGTAAGATGAGATATCGTTTCGCCTTCAAGTCGATCTACGCGAGCGTCTTCGGTCTCGCTTTGGCGGTCGTCTGGCCGACTCGCTCGCAAGCGCAAGATCCGGTCCTCTCCCACGAACCGATCGAGCGTTCCCAGCACAAACGATTCCATCACTGGTGCTGTTTTCAACCGCATCGAGAAGTGTTTCCGAGAACCTATTCGTATCAGTATGACATCTGGTTCAATCGGCCTCATCACTTCAAAGTCGTCGGCCCCGACGGCAAAAAATATTGGCGGACAACCGTTCGCGATCTCCCGATGGGCACGCCCTGGAGTCCTTGGTGAGCCGAGCGAACGATCCGACCCGATCCACCAGGGGGAGATTGACCGAGTCGTTCGAGCGACGCGATCCTCCCCCCGATAAAAATCTAAAATTATTTATTCATAACTTATCTTGATAGTATTGATCGGGGCGGCTTCGATTCACCTTCCTGGGATCGCATCGGGGAGAGCCGGTTGTGGTGGATTAGCCTGAAGGGGCTGCCCTGGTGCGATTCCGCCTGGAAGGGGCTGCGCCGGAGCGATTCCGCCTTGAAGAGGCTGCGCCGGAGCGATTCCGCCTGGAAGCGGCTGCGCCGGAGCGATTCCACCCGGAACGGGTTGCCCTGGAGCGATTCCACCTGGAAGCGGCTGCGCCGGAACGATTCCGCCCGGAAGCGGCTGACCCGGAGCGACTCCACCTGGAACGGGCTGCGCCGGAGCGACTCCACCTGGAACGGGCTGACTCGGAGCGATTCCACCCTGTACGGGTTGCCCTGGAGCGATTCCGCCTGGAAGCGGCTGCGCCGGAACGATTCCACCCGAAACGGGTTGCGCCGGAGCGATTCCTCCCTGAACGGGCTGCGCCGGAGCGGGGCGTCCGGTCGCCGGTTCATCACGAAGCTCGCTGATCGGTTGCGAGAAGATAAGTCGCTTGGGCGAAGGATCGTTGGGCGGAGTGGGAGCGGGGACGTCGTGCCAACGGCGCAAAAATTCATTCAATTTTTCATATTCTTTTCCGGTTAGATTGGCTCGGACCCGCATGTGCGCGGCGACGTTCTGGTAATTCGCCAACGGCCGTTCTCCCAAGGCCCGAGCGTTATGACATTGATTGCAATACATGGAGAAAACTTCGCCTCCGGTGAGGGAATCCTCGTAGCTTTCGGCGTCGCCATTGGGCCGCGGGGTACGCAACGGCGCGGGCCCCTCCGAGAGGTCGATCGCGGTGCTTTGGCAACCGATCGCCATCAGCCCGAATAGCCCGCAGAGAGGCGCGATCCAGCTTCGGGAAAGCCTCGAAAGAATGATCAACATCGCCGTTTCTCCCTTATCCTCGTACCGCAACGTTTCGAGCCGAGCGACCGATTCTTCTCCAGACCGGGTCGCCGCATCGATCGACAGACGGGACTCGACCGGAGCGATCCTCCCTCGCAACGATTAGAAGTTCGTTGCGAATTGAACCATGAAGAGATTATCCATCAAATTCAATCCGCGCTCCGTGTTAATCTCATAAGCAAACTTAAGTATCGTCGAAGGGTAGAAGTAATAGTTTAACCCCGCCGTGTACTGGCTTCGGTTCACCGGGGCGTTCGTGAGAGGGTTGAACGACGTCGGATCGAACTTCGCCAAATCAATCCCCTGGAAGGCCGCTTCGCTGTAGCGGAAAACGTACTCTAATCTTTGGATATGTTTGTGAATTGATTGGTAATCGCGGTAAGCCAACTGCGCGTAGAGGCCGGTGCGGTTGATGTTGGAACCGATGAACTGTTGGGTTCGCTCGTAGTTTTGACCGTATTCGAACCGCGCGTCCCAGTTCCCGCGGTGGTAGTTGAAATAGGGCTGCCAATCGCTGATCAAAGCTCCGTCGTTTTTACCGTATGGGACGTTGACGAGTTCCGATACGCCGAAGTTGATTCCGCGTGAGGGGAGCCAGAGACCGACTCGACCTCCGTAAGCCATCGCGTTATTGAGGCTCCCCGAGGTTCCGAGCAATCCCGCGAGGTCGTACCAATCGGTCGCCTGACCCGCGCCTGGAACGCCGAGTCCGTTCGTCGCATAGACCGAGTACTCGGCCTTCCAACGACTCTTACCGAGATATTTCGCCCCGCGGAATTGGAGCCCCGGAAGAGTCAGACCGTCGGGGATCACTTGCCGCATCACCAGGGGAATATCGGGCAATTTGTTAATCCACTGGGGGTCGAGCCGTTCGTTCCAGAACCCGATCGGCGCCAGGAAATAACCGATATCGGCGGTCAACCAATCGGTAATGAACATGTCGATCTGCGCTTGCCCAAGAGAAACGCCGGTCGGCGTGAATGTGGTTTCGGCCGAGAGTAAAAAGCGTTTGTTGAGCTGGACCAAGAAGAAGGGAGAATACTCCTGAAATTGGAAGAAGCCTGCGCCGCGCCGGCCTGTATCGAGGCTGTAACGCGTCGAGATCGTGTTCCAGACCGAAAACGGAGTCGAGTTGTTTCCGCTCGGCGTGGCCCACTCGCTGAGCGGAGAAGACGGCCTGGGGGGATTTCGTCGTTGATTGTCGACGGTATCGACCAATGTGTCGTGAGCGTCGGCGAGTTCTTTATCGCGCAAGGCGGCTTGCTTGCCGCGGGATTCAAGAGTCGCCGTCTGGGCTTGCAGCTTCCCGACATCGCCGGCCTGCTTCTCAAGCTGATCGGCCAGTAATTGAGACTGTTTCTCGAGAATTTCCATCTGCTTTTGCTTGAGCTCGTCGAGCTTTCGCCGCCGTTCCATCTCATCGGCGCCGGCGGCGACCGGACTTACCCCCGAAGGCGCGGCGGGCGCGGCGACGACGGCCTGCTGCTTCTCAATTTGTTCGGCGAGAATCTTGAGCTGCTGATCAAGCACGCTCAGTTGCTTATTCTTGAGTTCGATAAGCCTCGCTTGACGATCCGCCTCCGGATTCGCAGGCGCGATCGGCGCACCGGCCTCCCCTCCCGCGGCTTGAGGGGCGACGGACGATCGTTTCGCCAATTGGGCTCGAAGTTGTTGCGCGGATTGCTCGATCGTATCGATCTTCCGCTGTTGCGCTTCGACGATTCTCCGCTGCGCCTCCATGTCTTTGGCGTAGCGATCCCTGAGGGCTTGAATCTCCCGGTTATTGCGTTCGAGCGCCTCCAGAACGGCTGAGTTCAGCTTCGGATCCTCGGGGGCTTGCACGACGGCCTTCGCGGCGGGTCTCACGACGACCGATCGCCGGTCGGTCGGATCGGAATTCGACACGGGCGCATCGATGGGATCATTCGATTCATCGCCCCAAGCATTCCCGGCAAAGATCAGCAAGCAAAGAAAACCCAAGATCGGAAATCGACCCATTTCGGAACACCTTTGTCCTAAATCCGCTTCCAAAATTGGGTAAAAATTCACATCAACGCATTGGTCAATGTGCAAAAATGCGAACTGATTCGATACGAAGTGAAAGAGATACTTCCGAGACATTATCGTACCGCGAGCTGGATAATCTTTAACGATTATCACGAAAGCGATGATTACAGCGGCGGAAATCTGGAACCGCGCAATCATTCCCCTGCTATTGCGCAATCCATGGAATCGTTTTTCGATCGGTCGGATTGGCTCGCGGACGCCGAATTGTCGCGTTCGATAGCAGATCAATCACCAGATGTTGATTCCGTGGAATCCACCGCCGCGCTCGGTTTCCAGTCGTGAAATGATCAGCCGGCGAGCGGAAGGATTCCCTGGGGTCGTGGGTTGAGAGGAAGGTCGATCGCACCGTACTCCGCCCCGATCGATTGTCAGCCCTTGAAGGGGCTGGGGGCGGTCACCGGAGGCGCGGGAGTGGGCGTAACCGGCTGCGGTGATACGGGGCTTGCAGGCTGTGGAGGAACGGCGGCAGGGGGTGCGGGCGTCGGCGTCGCGGCTGGGGGCGATCCTGCGGAAGCGGTCGCGGCGGAAGGCGCGGTCGGAGACGCCGCGGCGGGCTGACCGCTCGCGGGGGCGTTCTCAACAACCTCATGACCGAGCCCAGGTCTTGATTCCTCCGCCCCTGGAATAAATTTATGGAGATATCTGGCGAGCGCGTGCGATTCTTCGAGCGTGATCACCCCCCGAAACGAAGGCATGACGGCGCCTCGGCCTTCGATGATGACCCGCGATCGGTAAGCGTCGGGGCGCGTCTCTTGCCAAACTCTGTTGGTGAAATCGGGTACGTCGGGGATATCCCAGACGCCTCGGCCGTCGACTCCATGGCAGCGGATGCAATATCGATTGAAGAGATTCATAACGACACGCCGCTCCTGCTCGGGGCTCCGTACCCAAAGCCAAGATCCACCCATCTCAACGTTGCTAATGTCGCCGGGTCCCGGGGTATGCCCCAGGACACGGTGGTGCGCGCAAAATAAGTGTGGCCAAGTTTTGCCGCACTGACAAACGGCGTTCACCGGACGGTTTGCGACAGTCGCCACCAAGATAAACGACGCGAACGCGATCGCTCCTCTCAAGGCGGTTGCCCGGCAGATACGTGTTAAGCGGTATCCTGGTTCCATGGTTTCCCCCAAATCTTCTTACCAGACGTCGTTTCGAGACCGTTCGGCTTCTCCCCGGGATCCCCGGTCAAGAGCGCTCCGCTACGAGAGGATCTCTCTGTTTTATCGGAATAATCGACCTCGGCGCCGTGATCTTTCTTTCACAAAAAGCGAACGTTCGACCGACGAGGATTTCGATTGTAATCAAACGATAGTTGATTTATCCGGTGCGACATCGCCGGACGAGTTCGGCGAAAGCCGAGATAGCGAGACATTATTTTTCTATATATAACTTAATAAGTTGTTTTTATTTATCGATCGGCGGCGGAGGACGATCGCGACGATGTACGATCGCTTCGTCGATCGGTCGCCTCGGGCTCTTCCAGGCGAGCGATCAACGAGCGCAATGCTACGAGATCTTATCGCGGAGGGCGATCGCGGTCGTGTTCACAAGCGACATGACGATAAAGTTTCTCGACGACCCCTGACAATAAATACATCATTATTGGAAAACAAGTCCGCGTTCGAGAGTATCGTTAAAGGTAGAACCAATTTATTAAAACATGAATCTTCTATCTTAACAATATCTTCGATTGAGATTCACGCGCTCTTCGTCGCTCTTTCATGAATCGCTGGTATCGTCTCGAACGCGTTGATTAACTCGATTTTATCTTCCCCCCCGACAAACGACACCGGAAGACAAAAAACAATGAAGCTCTCCGTCAAGAATCACAACGACAATCGATCAAGAGGGTTTACTTTGATCGAGCTGCTCGTCGTCATCGCGATCATCGCGGTATTGGTGGCGTTGTTGCTGCCCGCGGTGCAACAGGCTCGGGAGGCCGCCAGACGCACTCAATGCTTGAACAATCTTAAGCAGCTTGGGCTGGCGATGCACAATTACGAAAGCGCCAATCGCACGTTTCCACCCAAGTGCTTTAATATCGGGCTTCCAGGGCAACCGAACAATCCCAACTGGCTTTGGACGACGAGCGTGGGGCCGACGGCTCGGGTTATGAATTTCATGGACCAAGAGGCTCTTTTCAATTCGATTAATTTCATTTTCGGATACACAGATCCGACAAATATGACGATCGGCCAAACGACGATCAATACATTGATCTGTCCGAGCGAGTTCAACACCCAGCAATCGCAGACCGTCGACGGAATCTTCTCGATCACGAATTACGCCTGGAACAACGGCGATTGGTACGTGTGGGGCGGTTACAACACGACGCTGACCCGCGGCGCGTTCGCTCCGAATTACAGTCGTCGCATCGCCGAGTTTCGCGACGGACTCAGTCAAACTTTGTTTGGATCGGAAGTAAAAACAAATACGCCCGTGATGCGACATTGTTATCCCGCGGGAAGCGGACAATCACCTTCGGGATTCGTCCCGGGATTTCCTCCGCCTCCGTTGCAATCGGCGGCGATTGTTCAGCAGATCGCTTCGAGCGCGAGCTGCACGCCCCAGCTCTCAGGGCATACGCGTTGGCCCGACGGCAAGGTTCCCGACGGCGGCTTCACCACGGCGCTCCCTCCCAACGCCAAGATTCAGTTGAATCCAATTCCAACAATCTTCGTCGGTCCCAGTCAGATGGATGTTGATTTGGTGACGATCGACGAAAACGACGGCGGTCCCACATATGCCGCGGTGACGGCGCGCAGCTTCCATCCCAATGGAGTGAACGTACTGCTGGGTGACGGCAGCGTGCGATTCATCCAAAATTCGATCAATCCCGCCGTTTGGCGGGCGCTGGGAACCGTCTTCGGCCGCGAGGTCGTTTCTCAAACCGACTTCTAAACCGATTACCTCGTCCGCCGCGGCGAGCGATTAAAAGTCGCGGTGGGCGATTTTAACACCGGCAGAAAAACAGCATCCATTTCGGTCTTCTACATCTGAATCTCATTGAACCTTCATTATTCACGAAATCTTAACCGAAACCTCGCCCAATCTCCAAAACGGACGGATAAACTTACATCTCGTTGGATTTTGATATGTGAGCCGAATCGCTCCACAACCTTATTGCGGGAACATTCGTAGATGAATCTCTCTGTTCGCATTCGCCCGGTTCGTTCGCGTGGATTCACGCTGATCGAGCTTCTCGTCGTGATCGCGATCATCGCCGTTTTGGTGGCGCTTTTGCTGCCCGCGGTGCAACAAGCTCGAGAGGCGGCCAGGCGTACGCAGTGCTTGAATAACCTCAAGCAACTTGGACTGGCCATGCACAATTACGAGGGCGCGAATCGCGCGTTTCCCCCCAAAGCGTTCTTGATCGGCATCCCCAATCAACCGAACAATCCCAATTGGCTTTGGAGCCAAGAGTTCGGACCGACGGCGCGGGTGATGAATTTCATGGACCAAGAGGCGCTCTTCAATTCGATGAATTTTGTTTTCGGGTACGCGAACCCGGTGAATTTTACGGTAAGCGTCACCCAAGTCGCTACATTGCTCTGTCCCAGTGAGGTCAACATCCAACCCCACGTTTCGGCCAGTGGCGACGGCACCTTCTCCGTGTGCAATTACGGCTGGTGCGACGGCGATTGGTACGTGTGGGGCGGTTTCAACATGCCCCTATCG
>JAKBCQ010000121.1 GCA_021807585.1 Planctomycetota bacterium
GAATTTGATCGTCTCGCCTTGTTCGACGGTGATCAGATCGGGCGTGATGTGGCTGCGAACGAGCGTGACGTATACGTCGACCAAGCCGCCGTTGCGTTCGATTCGCGACTTCGATTCGGCGTCGGCGGCGGAGGGATCGGCGCGGTGCGTCACCTGATTGATTCCGATCGGTTTATAAACCTCCCACGCCTTCACTTTGTCGGCCTTGATGATCTGCGCGTAATGCGGCTCGCCGAGCGGGATCGGCAGGTCGTAGAGGAGCCGCATCGATCCTCCCGCGATGTCGATCAACTGAAAATTCTGCGGTAAAAGCGGGCCGACGTTTTTAAATCGATCAATCGACCACTTGTTCATGGCGACGAGATAACGACCGTCGGGATGAACCGTGTCGCCTCCCGCAACCGACAAGTGCCCCACGTTGTAGTGCACCGGGATCTTGTCGATCAATTTGAGATCTTTGAGCGACCAGCGCGCGATCTTCGATTCGATGAAGAGCGTCGTGTAGGCGAACCCCTTATCGTCGAACTGGGTGTGAAGCGGGCCCAGGCCCATCTCGACCTGTCCGCGGATCGCGTCTTTGAAGGGCAAGATCGGGATTCCGTAAGGATCTTTACCGCTAAACGTTTTGGAATTGAGGAGATCTTGAATTTTGGAAAAGCTGAACACGGTCTCGTGGGTGTCGAGTTTCCCCGAGATACAGATCGATTGGCCGTCGGGCGAAACGTCGACTCCGTGCGGGCTTTTTGGTTCGGGAAGGAAGCAAAGCAAACCTTCCTGAACGCTCGTATCGAGGGGAATCACCCGCATTCCCTGGATCGTCTTCGTCTTCCCCGCGGCGGCTGTTTCGGCGGCTTTTCGCCAATTAATGATATGAAGGTAATCCATATCATTGCGCGAGGCGCCCGATTCGAGCGCCGGCTTGCCCGAAGCCGTCCCTCCCGTCGAGCGTTCGGTGTTGAACGAGTTGATGAACGCCCAACCGTCGCTCGCGAGTTTTCCCGCGTCGCTCAGGTCTTGCATGTACGGCGGCAACTCGAGCGCGAACGATTCCTTGGGATCGATCCGGCCCGCGGCGCGATCGAACTTCCAAAAAATCGCCGCCGATCGGTAAGCGTCGTTATAAGTTTCGAGCGAGGCCGAGGAACCCTCGAGCGGAACCGGGAATTGGCCGCTTTCGATCACGTATTCGGTGTTCGGGGTGACGAACGCGCCTCCGTGATCCGATCGAAGGATCGGGCTATGAACGATTTGAGACGTGGTGAAATCCTTGAGGTCGATCACCGCGACGCGGGCGTTCGCCTTGTCGTTGGCGAAGACGAATTCGCCGTCGTAATCCCCCTTCGTTTCGCTCAAGGCGGGATGATGCATGTCGCCCCAGGTTAGAGCGGTCCCCTCCGAGCTTTGTTTCAATAAAGCCTTGGTGTCGTCGTCGAATCCGTAGCCTTGCCACGGTTCTGGGGTAAAGACTCCGACATACTTGAGAATTCGCATGCTAGGCACGCCGATGACGATCAGATTGCCGCCGTGTCCTCCCGACGCCATCATCAGGAATTCGTCGTGGACGCCGGTGGGGGTGTATGTTTTGAGCGCCGCGGTCACGTCGGCCTCGGTCAGTTTGCGGGCCTTCATCAGCTCGGCGAGCGATTCGCCACCGGCGCCCGCTCCCGTTCCGCTCCCCGACCCGCAGCCCGCGAAGGCGCTCGCGGCGATCGCGGCGAACATCACGGTTCGTAGATACTTAAGCGTAATCATTTGCCGTACTCCGAAAGATAAGGACATTTTCCGGAACGTTTGGGATTGAAGCTTGGTTCCGATCGACCGATCACGGTCGATTTCATTCTTTTCCCAACCGTCGGATGAATTCGCGGAGCGCCGCGACGACCTCGGGCTTGGTTGAGAGGTCGGGGTTGGCGGCCATGATGGCGCTTTTGCCGACCGCGGCGCCTCCGTAGACGATCGTTTTTTCGATATCCGCGTCTTTGACCGACGCCTGCCACTTTTGGTCGTGGTAATTCCGCGGCTTGGGGTTCAAATTCGCGGCGCCGGGGCCGTCCCCCTTGCCGTCGACTCCGTGGCATGTCGAGCATCTCGATTTGAAAATCTCGGCGGCTTTGGTTCGCGCCTCGGCGGTGATCGCGACGGTCGAACCGTTCGACCCCGAGGATCCCGAGCCGTCGGAGCCGCCGCCGCATCCCGAGAGCGCGATCGAAACGAGCGAAAATGAATAAACAGCAATCCTGAAAGCCGATACTTTCATGTGGTTATCTCCTTTGGCCTGGGCGCGGCACGGACGTCGATCGTCCGCCGCGGCGGGTGGCGCCCGGGCCGCGGAACCGTCGCTAAAGCGCAATAAAAAAGCCCCCGCCGCATCGTGAGCGAAAGGGGCCGACATAGCCGAGTTTCGACGAAACCGATCGTAAGTTCCGTCGTTATTTGTATCCTACAACCGGGTGTCGGGTTTGGCAAGCGATTTACGGACTCGATTATCCAATATTTCGTCGACGCCGAATCGCCGAGGAGTCGACCTTTTAATTTAATTAACTATTACATAAAGATACATCACGAAAAATAACGCACAGTCGCGGGATCGGATTGAATTGATATGTTTGGAGAACGCCGGCGTGTCGCGCTCGGCGACCGATCCGAGTTTCGCCCGCCCGATCGATCGGTCGGCGAAGCGCGTTTTCGGGGTTCGATCGATATAGGTCGCGATCGATTCGAGCGAAACCGCGGCGTCCCGACTCCGAGCGAACGCGGAGCGGGGTCGCCGCCGATCATCAATGATTAAGGATCGTTTCGCTTTATGTTTTAAGACATAATGCGATTTACGCGCTTTCTTTTTTCCGTTCGCTCGGTTTGGGCAAGGCGAGGGGCGCCGCGTCGAAGAGCTTGTGCTCTCCCTTGACGACCTCGGGGGTGACGACGAACAGACCTTTGTCTTTTTCGACGCGATCGGGGAGTTCGAACATGATCTCGAGCATGATCTCCTCGACGATCGAACGCAGGCCGCGGGCGCCGGTGTCTTTTTCTTTGGCCTTCTTGGCGATCTCGACGAGCGCCTCGGGGGTGAATTCGAGCGTCGCCGATTCCATCTCGAACAGTTTGCGATACTGCTTGACGAGCGCGTTCTTGGGCTCGGTCATAATTTGCACGAGCGCGTCGACGTCGAGCGGCATCAACGGACACACCACCGGCAACCGGCCGACGAACTCGGGAATCATGCCGAATTCGAGGATGTCGTCCGAAGTCACGCGGTTGAGCAACGTTCCCAGATCGCGATCCTGCTCGCTGTGCGTCTGGCTGCCGAAGCCGATCGTCTTACGGCCGATCCGCCGTGAAATAATGTTCTCGAGTCCGACGAACGTCCCACCGCAGATGAACAAGATATTACTTGTATCCATCTGGATATATTGCTGTTCGGGATGCTTGCGTCCTCCCTGGGGAGGAACGTTCGCGACCGTCCCTTCGAGCATTTTCAGAAGCGCCTGCTGCACCCCTTCGCCCGAGACGTCTCGCGTGATCGAAACGTTATGATTCGTTTTACCGATCTTGTCGATCTCGTCGATGTAGATGATGCCCCGCTGGGCGCTTTCGAGATCGAAATCGGCCGCGTGAAGCAGTTTGAGGAGGATGTTCTCAACGTCCTCCCCCACGTAGCCCGCCTCGGTGAGCGTCGTCGCGTCTCCGATCGCGAACGGAACGTTGAGGATCCGCGCCAGAGTGCGCGCCAGGAGCGTTTTGCCGCACCCCGTCGGGCCGATCAAAAGGATGTTCGATTTATCGAGTTCGACGTCGCTCTCGCCGTCCTCGCCGTGAACCAGCCGCTTGTAATGATTGTGCACCGCGACCGAGAGAACCATCTTGGCGCGATGCTGGCCGATCACGTAGGCGTCGAGTTGTTCTTTGATCTCACGCGGCGAGGGAATATCCGAGATCAACGTTTTGGGAACGCCGCGGCGGCGCCGTTCCTCGTCAAGAATCGACTGACACAACTCGATACATTCGCCACAGATGTATACGTCGCCGGGGCCCTCGACGAGCGGGCCGACGTCGCGATAGCTTTTGCGGCAGAACGAGCAGAACGCGTTCTTCTTCGCGCCTCCCGTCGTGCCGCCGCCGGTCGTCGTGCCCGAGCCTCCTCCGCCGCCGCCTCGCTTGTTCCCACCCGAGCCGCCGCCGCCCCCAGTGATGTCCTTACCCGTCGGCATGCCTCACCCCTTTTGACGACCAACGACCCGATCTCGCCAATATCGTGCAATCTCAACCGTCGGCGCAACCATTAAACGACCGCGAATCATCGCGAACAAAACGGAACGTAAACGTATTCAACGGGTCGAATCGCCGAATCAACCCAATTCCGTCGAAGGCGCTACGGTCCAACGCCTCCGTCACGCTCGTTCCGCGGGACCCCGTTCCAAAGGCCCTTCCGTCGGACCGGTCTCCTACTCGCTTCCTTGATACCACCTTGATCTTATAGCACGAATTCCCGACACGCAAGGGGCGCTTGGATTTCCAAGCCCCCAGCGACCTTTCTAAACCATCCGCGACGATCGCCGCGATCGCGACGATTAAGCCGTCGCGCATCCCCGGCAGACCTCGACCGACATCAATTCGGACCCCCTCGAGAACGCTCGCTCGACCGATCCCGTATCGCACGCCGCTCGACCCGATCATGCACGCTCAATAATAACGTTATATAATGATAAATTTTTAATAGGGACAATCATGTATTTATGAGTAATGCGATCGCGTCGAGACCGGTTTTGGCCGCGCGATCGGCGAGGCGACGTCCCGGCGAAGAAAAGGTACGCTCGGAGAGTCGTTCGGCCTCGACCCACTCGACCCGATCGACCGCTGGAGACGGTCGCGGCGCAGCGGCGGAGTCGAGAGCTCGCGCCGGGCGAGCCGCAATCGTCATCTTATAACGTGTCACCGCGTACTTGAGCGTCGCGAACACCGGCCCGACAGTCGCTCGAACCCCGGTCAGCGCCTCGATCGCCTGCTCAAGAGTCCAAGACCCGCCGCTTGTGGGTTTCCTGCCCGCGGGGTCGGCGCCCGATACGTGGATCGTCGGGAACTCCCAAAATCCGTCCCATAACCCTCCCGATCGGCGTTTAATCAATAAAACACGAGATTGCGCATCAATTACGATCGCGCATTCCTCGGCGCCGGGGGTCGGCTCGGCCCTGGGGGCGATCCGCGGGATCTCGTCCTGCAACCCGAGTTCGCGGGCTCGGCACGCCCCCGAAAGCGGACACATCAGGCACATGGGGGCGCCTGGAATACAGATCGTCGCTCCCAGATCCATCAGTTTTTGATTGAACGACCCCGCGTTTTCCTCGGGAACGAGCCGCTCGGCGACTTCCCAGAGCCGCGTGCGAGCCGGCGACGATTGGATCGTCTCGCGCAGGCCGATCAATCGCGCCAGGATCCGCTGGGTGTTCGCCTCGACGATCGGTTCGGCGCGGTCGAAAGCGAACGAGAGGATCGCTCCCGCGATATACCTACCCACTCCAGGCAACGCGAGCAAGGCGTCGCGGTTTTCGGGAACGATTCCATCGTGCGCGGCGACAATTTCCTTGGAGGCGGCGTGCAGTTGACGGGCGCGGCGGTAATATCCCAGCCCCTCCCAATGTTTCAAAACGTCCGATTCGTCCGCGGCGGCGAGATCCCGCGGAGTCGGAAAGCGCTGTATGAAGCGATGATAATAGGGGACGACCGCGGCGACGGTCGTCTGCACCAACATCGATTCCGAAACGAGCACGCGGTACGCGTCTTTTTCCCCCCTCCAGGGTAAATCGCGATCGGCGCCCGCCGTCCATCCCGCGACCGCGGAGCGAACCTGCGCGATCCACGCCGCGTCGCGTTCAGGAGAGCCCTCGTCGTCGGTTGTTTTCGCCGCTATCGATCGCTTTCGGCCCACGAATGAATACCTCGCCGGTTCCACGTCCCAACTCCACATCGTCGACGGAAAGATCCTAAGCTTCATGATAGGTAGGAAAGTAGAGCAATCCTCGGCCGCGACGAATGGGGCGTGAGGAAGCCGAAACCGGCGACACGGACGAGACGACGACAATCGATCAAACCGCGCCGACCGAAACGATCCCGGCAGCAATCTTTGGATTTTATTACGCAATTAGACTTGAATAGTCGCGTTTTTTATTGTATTCTTAATTAGGAAGACGAAACAAATACGCAGAGTGATGCGAAGCGTTTTGGACGATTCGCGAAGCGGCGTATCGAACCGTTGAGGAGTGCCGTATTCCATGACTTAACTCTTTTGATCACCAAAGGGGCTAACGATGTTTTCGCTTTCGGGATCGCCGACGTGTGTGTTCGATTCATCAACTTGGCCGAATCTTGAGCGGGTCGATTCGCCGCGAGCGATTTCGGTCGAGCCTTCGCGGGTCGATTTCACTTTTGACGGCGGGGTCGTTTCGGCGAATCCGCTCGAACGGATCGTACAGATCATTCGCTCGAACGCCGAGTTGTATGAACGGCTCGATCGTCTGGTGGAACGGATCGCCGGGGTGCGTCGTTATCTCGTTCGACCCGACTGCAACACCGTCCTGGCTCGCGCCGAGCTCGCCAGGCTTAAATCAAACTATTCGGCGGTTCTGATCCGGCTAAGAGCCAACCGCGTCGAGGCGCGGGGCTTGCTGGGGCTTTATCCCGAGGGACGCGCCGATTCGATCACGCCGAGGTTCACCCCCGGCATCGCTCTCGCGAGGTCGTAACCGATCGCGATTTCTTCGGCCATGATTTGGCGGCGATCAAATCTTGTTAATTTCAAATTGGACATGAATAAAATCATTTATTTTAAAGGAACAAAAACATGTTGGTTCTTAGAAGGCGAGACGGGCAGTGGGTGGAATTGATTCATCGGTCGGGAGACGTGCTTCGCATTCGCGTGTATGGAATCGGCGAGCGAGGCGTCGATCAGGTGTCGATCGCGTTCGACGACGACGATCGCAATTTCGAGATCAAGCGTCTCGAGCGTGACGAAGCTTCGCGATCGGATCCAGATCGCAAGGAACCGATCAAGCCGAGCGATTTGAAAGGCCGATCGCCGAATCGGTCGCGTGATGATTCGAGCCTCGCCGACCGAATCGACCCGGATTCATTCGGATCGCGACGCGAAAGCGGCGAGCGCCATCTTCGATCCCAACAATCTCCGC